>URWZ01000120.1 GCA_900551625.1 uncultured Collinsella sp. | reverse complement strand
CGCACGAGGAGCTCATCGGCCCGCGCCGCAACGCCAACATAGCCAAAGCCCGCCATATCGCCATATATCTGGCCATCGAGATGTGCGAGATGACGACTACGGCGGTGGGCGCGGAGTTTGGCAACCGCAACCACTCAACCGTCAGTACGAGCTATAAAAAGGTTCAGAAGATGATTCAGGAAGACCGCACCATAACCGAGGATCTCAAATCGCTGCGAGATAAAATTACACTGCGCTCGTAGGGAAATAGAGACACCTGTTGAAAACTTGTCGAAACGCTGGGCATAACATGTCTAAAACTCACCCCAAGGCGACGAAAAGTTTTCCGCAGGTTTTGAACGTGGAAAACACAGTCGGTTGCGCACAGGTTGCTGTCGATTCTCTTTTTGGGGTTGACCAGCGCTTTTGTGAGTAATCAACAGTTTCGTCAGTGCTATTACTATTATTAAGATATTTATATCTATAGAAAGGTATTAAAAGATGAAGTTCACCGTCAGCCAAAGCTCGCTCACGCAAGCCATCGGCGTCGTTATGAAAGGCGTCGCTTCGGCATCCACCCTTCCCATCCTGTCGGGCGTGCTCGTTAAGGCGCAGGACGGCATCTTGGAATTCCAAACCTCAAACTACACCATCTCGATTCGTCATCGCATTGCCGCGCATGTCGAAGAAGAGGGCGAGATGGTGATTCCCTGCAAGATGCTCTCGAACATTACGAAGACCCTTCCTGACGCTCCGGTTACCTTTGAGCTCTCGGAGCGTCAGGTGCTGATTGGATGCGAGAAGAGTTCCTTCCGCCTCAACACGCTCGACGCCAACGATTTCCCCGAGTTCCCTGCCTATGCCATCGAGAGCGCGGTGGAGCTCCCGACCGACATCCTGTCCGAGATGGTCGGTCGCGTATGGCGCGTCACTTCGACCGATAAGGCCCGCCCCATTCTGGGAGGCGTGCACATGAAGGTCGAGAACAACACCGTGCGCCTGGTGGCAACCGACTCCTTCCGCCTGGCCGTATGCGACACCCAGGTCGAGACCTCGACGCTCGAGGGATCCTTTGAGCTCAACGTTCCGGCCGACGCCTTCAACGACGCCCTGAGCATCATGGCCAGCCAGGCGACCATCATGATCGGCGCCACCGACACCCAGGTTGTCTTTGAGGCCGGCAACACCACCTACGTGTCGCGCCGCATCGAGGGCGTGTACCCCAACTACAAGCAGCTCATCCCCGATTCGTGCGTGACGAGCGTCAAGATCGACGTGGCGGCTTTTAATGCCGCCCTCAAGCGCGTGGCGGTCATCGCGAGCGCGAACCCCGCCGTCAAGTTCGAGATTGATGTCGAGAACGGTCAGATGGGCCTGTCCTCCATCTCCAATGACCAGGATCTGGCGCAGGAGACGATCGATGTCGAGGCCGAGGGCGAGTCGGGCACCATCGCCTTTAACTACCACTACATCTTTGGCTGCCTCAATGCCCTGTCCAAGGAGAAGGAGATCACGCTGGAGCTCAAGAGCTACTCACAGGCGGGTATCTTTAAGTCCTACGACAAGATCAACTACCTGTACCTGGTCATGCCGGTTCGCATCTAGCGCTGCGTCATGACCATGTTTGCCCGCAACCTTTCCGTCGCGCGCTACCGCAGTTTCGATAGCTACCGTCTTGACCTGGACGAAGGCGTGACGGTGCTTGCGGGGCCCAACGCGGCGGGAAAGACCAACCTTATAGAGGCGCTGCAGCTTTTGACGAGCGGCGCCTCGTTTAGGCATCCCACCGCTGGCGAGCTCGTGCACGACGGCACGGGCTCGTGCAGGCTCGAGTTGAGACTCGAGGGCGATGGCCGCGTGCTCGATATGGGGCTGGACGTTGAGGACGGCAAGCGCTCGTTTAGCCGTAACGGCAAGAGATGCTCGGCCGCCGGCGTGCGCGGGGTTTTGCCGAGCGTGCTTTTTTGCCCCGATCATCTGGATATGGTCAAACGCGGTGCCAGTGTGCGTCGCGCCGCCCTCGATGACTTTGGCGTGCAACTGAGCGCCCGTTACGCCGACCTGGCGAGCACCTACGGGCGTTGCGTGACGCAGCGCAACGCCCTGCTCAAGGAGTCCTGGTGCTGCCGCGAGATGCTCGGCGCATGGAATGACTCCATCGCCCGCGCCGGGTCAGCCCTGCTCGTACATCGTTTGGCCCTGCTCGACCGGCTGGCGGGCCATGTGCGCGCCGCGTATGGGCAGGTGGCGTCCGGTGAGGACGCAGGCGTGTCCTATGTGTCCACACTGGGGGATTTGCCTCAAACCGAGGGGCGCGAGGAACTTAAGGGCTGGGCGTACGAGCATATGCTCGCGGCCCTCGATGAGCGTGCCGATGAGGAGATGCGCCGCGGCGTGACGCTTGTGGGTCCGCATCGCGACGAGATTGAGTTTACCGTTGCGGGTCGATCTGCCCGTTCGTTTGCCAGCCAAGGGCAGCAGCGTACGCTGGTGCTGGCTTGGAAGGTGGCCGAGGTGACCGTCGCCCGTGACATCCTGGGCACAGCGCCGCTGCTGCTGTTGGACGACGTGATGAGCGAGCTCGATGCCGGGCGCCGGGGCGCTTTTCTGCAGCTGATCGGTGATGATATCCAGACAGTCATAACCACCACCAACCTGGGGTACTTTACCGATGACCTGCTTGATCGAGCCAAGGTGGTGAGCATGGGTGAGACGTGCTAATTACGAGCGCGAGAACGGAACGGTTGCCTTTGGCGGCTTTTTGGATGCCGAGCGTCAGCGCATCCTGGCGGCCGCGACACCTGAACGCCGCGCGCAAATGGAGGCTGCGGAGGAATCTCGTGCGGTCTATCGTGCCTGGAATGCGGTGTGCTCGGGCACGCGCGAGGGACGTCACGTGACGGGCCTGCGCTACCTGCCCGAGTCCAATGAGCTGCTGGTGTATCTCGATTCGCCCTCGTGGACGCAGGAGATGACGCTGCTGCGCGAGATCATCCGGGCGCGCATGGAGCGGGCCGGGGCGCATGTGGACGGCCTGGTGTTCAAAACGACCGCGCCCGGTCACACGCCGTCGGCTGCCAAGGAGCGCCTGCGCCCAGCCGTGACCGAGCGCCCGCCGGCTCCGCACGCCGACCTCAGTGAGGCCGAGCGCACCGAGATTGAGTGCCAAGTGGCACCCATCGAAGACCAAAAACTGCGCGAGGCCCTCGAGAACGCCATGAGAGCCAGCGCCGAGTGGGCCAAGGGCGTGCAAAGCAAAAAAGAGCCTTAAATCGCATCTGGTGGCCTTGTAGAGCCAAATACCCTTGTTCCCGAGGGTATTTTTTTACGATAAACTAGTAAGGCTGTACACATTTTCTTAGCTGAAGGAGGACGTGTGGCAAACGAAAACGATTACGATGGCGGCGAGATTAAGATTCTCGAAGGTCTCGAGGCCGTTCGTAAGCGCCCGGGCATGTATATCGGCTCGACGAGCGCCAGCGGTCTGCATCACCTGGTGTGGGAGATCGTTGACAACTCCGTCGACGAGGCCATGGCCGGTTTCTGCACCGAGATTCAGGTGACGGTCCACGCCGACAACTCCATCACGGTCGTCGACAACGGGCGAGGCATCCCCGTCGACGAGCATCCCATCAAGAAGATCCCGACGCTCGAGGTCGTTATGACGATCCTGCACGCCGGCGGCAAGTTCGATAACTCGGCCTACAAGGTCTCGGGCGGCCTGCACGGCGTGGGCATCTCCGTCGTCAACGCGCTGTCCAAGCGCGTGGTCGTGCAAGTGCGCCGTGATGGCAACGTCTACGAGATGGAGTTCTCGCGCGGCAAGACCGTCAAGAAGATGGAGGTCGTGGGCACCTCGGATTCGACGGGTACCACCGTCAACTTCTGGCCCGACGACGAGATCTTCGAGACCTGTGTCTACGATTTCGATACGCTGCACAACCGTCTGCAGGAGACGGCGTTCCTCAATAAGAATCTAAAGATTGTGCTGACCGACGAGCGCGAGGCGACTCCCCACGTGGAGGAGTTCTGCTACGAGGGCGGCATCATCGACTTCGTTAAGTTCCTCAACGACGGCAAGGAGGTCCCCGAGGCCTTTAAGGAGCCCATCTATATCGAGGGTAAATCGGATCCGGATGCGCCCGTGACCAAGATGGGCGAGGTCGAGGTGTCCCTGCAGTGGAATGCCGGCTATGGCGAGAACGTCATGTCGTTTGCCAACGACATCTACACCCCCGAGGGCGGCATGCATCTCGAGGGCTTCCGCACCGCCCTCACCCGCGTGATTAACGATTACGCCCGCAAGCAGAACCTGCTCAAGGAGAAGGACGCCAACCTGAGCGGTGACGACGTGCGCGAGGGCCTTTCGGCCGTCATCTCGGTCAAGCTGCCCGATCCGCAGTTTGAGGGTCAGACCAAGGCCAAGCTCGGCAGCTCCTACATGCGCGCGCTCACGCTCAAGATCATGACCGACGGTCTGGCCGATTACCTCGAGGAGCATCCCAAGCCCGCTCGCGAGATCGTCAAGAAGGCGCAACAGGCCTGCAAGGCGCGCAATGCCGCCCGCAAGGCGCGCGAGGCGACCCGCCGCAAGAGCCTGCTCGAGACGGCGTCGCTGCCCGGCAAGCTCGCCGACTGCTCGGTGCGCGATGCCGAGCTGACCGAGCTCTTTATCGTAGAGGGCGACTCGGCAGGCGGTTCGGCCAAGGACGGCCGTCGCCGAGACATCCAGGCGATTCTGCCCCTGCGCGGCAAGATTTTGAACGTCGAGCGCGTAGGTGACCACCGCGCGTTCTCGAGCGACACCATCCAGTCGCTCATCACCGCGATCGGCTGCGGCGTCACGACGAGCGCCGGCGACGGTGGCGACTTCGATATCAGCAAGGCGCGCTACCACAAAATCATCATCATGACCGATGCAGACGTTGACGGTGCGCATATCCGCATCCTGCTGCTGACGTTCTTCTACAAGTACATGCGCCCGCTGATCGATGCCGGCTATGTCTATGTTGCCTGCCCGCCCATCTTTGGCATTAAGGTACGCAACAAGATCCATTACGTGTATCCCAACGGCCGCCAGCCCGAAGACGAGATCCTGCGCGACACCATCCAGAGCCTGGGACTGAACCCCGACGACAACGACGAGGACGGCAAGGCCAAGGACGGCAAGATCACCAAGAAGCGCAAGGGCTATACCGTTCAGCGCTACAAGGGCCTGGGCGAGATGGACCCCAAGCAGCTTGCCTCGACGACGATGGACCCCAAGACTCGTATCCTGCAGCGCGTGTCGATCGAGGACGCCGTGGTGGCGGACCGCGCCGTGCGCGAGCTCATGGGTTCCGAGGTCGGCTATCGCCGCGAGTACATCGAGAAGCATGCGCATGACGCGCGTTTCCTTGACGCTTAAGAGGAGGTAACGTGGCAGACGATATCAACAATAACGAGGGTATGGACGAGGCCGGCGATGCCGGTATGCCCGATGATCTGAAGCGCCTGCTTGCCCGTGCTGAGCAGGGCGAGGACGGCGACCCGGACGCCTATAACCCCGATGCCGATGATGATGAGGAAGAGGACGACGACGCCGAGCTCGAGGAGAGCTTTGGCGAAGTCGACCGTGGCGCCTCGGCCGGCGAGGATATCAACGGC
>URWZ01000119.1 GCA_900551625.1 uncultured Collinsella sp. | reverse complement strand
TCGGAGATGTGTATAAGAGACAGGTTCAAGAACGTCCGATGACTATGAAAGGTATCCATGGAAACGATCATCAACGTCGACGATGTCTCGTTCTCCTATGGCACGCAAACCGAGCAGGCGCTCAGCCACGTTTCGCTCAGCGTGAACAAGGGAGATTTCATCGGCATCATCGGGCCCTCGGGCGCCGGTAAGTCCACACTTGCCGCCTGTCTGTCGGGCGCCGTGCCTCACCACTACACCGGCGCCTTTTATGGCTCCGTGTTAGTTGACGGCCACGACACCTGCGAGGTCTCGCTCACCGACATATCGCAGATCGTCGGTAGCGTGCTGCAGGACATTGACACGCAGATGGTCGCTTCGGTCGTTGAGGATGAGATGCTCTTTGGTCTCGAGAACTTTGGCGTTCCGCACGACCAGATCGAGCAGCACGTGAGCGAGACGCTTAAGACCGTCGGCATTAGCGACCTGCGCGACCGCGAGATCGCCACCCTCTCGGGCGGTCAAAAGCAAAAGGTAGCTATCGCCGCCATCCTCGCCATGCGTCCGCGCGTCTTAGTGCTCGATGAGCCAACCGCAGCACTCGACCCCGCCAGTTCCACCTTGGTCTTCGAGACGCTGCGCGAGGCAAACCGCGCGCTCGGCATCACCATCGTCGTCGTTGAGCAAAAGGTCGCTCTGCTTTCGGAGTACTGCAACCGTGTGTTGGTGCTCGATCACGGCCAGATCGCGCTGCAAGGTGAGCCGCACGAGGTCTTCGCACGCACCGACGAGCTTCGCACCATCGGCGTCGATTGTCCGCGCGTCACGCGCATCTTCAACAGTCTCGAGGCCGATGGCTTGGTAAGCGGCACGCCCTGTCTGGATGTCGACGAGGCAGAACGCCTGATCACGGAAATCGTCGACCCCGACCGTGCGACAAGCGATACCCAGGCGCCCGCAGGCTCCCCGCACGCGCCGTCGCTGCGCCCGCATGCGAAAGACGCCGAGCCGGTGCTCACCTTTGACCATGTCGAGTTTTCTTACCCCCATGGAGGCGCCGCCGTCCACGACCTCAACTTGACGCTCTACCCCGGCGAGCTCGTGGGCATTGTCGGCCAAAACGGAGCCGGCAAAACCACGCTCACCAAACTGCTCACGGGTTTGCTCAAGCCCGCATCGGGCAGCGTACGCGTTACGGGCTTGGACACGGCATCGGTTCCCACGAGCCGCATCGCACACGAAGTGGCAACGCTTTTCCAGAACCCCGACCGCCAAATCTGCAAAGACACCGTGTTCGACGAGGTCGCCTTTGGTCTAGAACTTGCCGGCATCGACCGCGCCGAAGCCCTGCGTCGCGCCCAGCTGGTCATCGACCGCTTTGGTCTGCCCGCCGACGAGGCACCGTTCTCACTGTCGCGCGGCCAACGCCAGATGGTGGCGCTGGCCTCCGTTGTGGTGATCGAGCCCAAGATCGTGGTGCTCGACGAACCCACGAGCGGCCTGGACTACCGCGAGTGCATGACCGTGATGGAAACGGTGCGCACCATGGCAGAGCGCGGTTGCGCCGTCATCATGGTCTGTCACGACATGGAAGTCGTTTCCGACTTTGCCGAGCGCATCGTGGTGATGGCCAACGGTCGCATCCTCGACCGCGGCCGCACGCACGAGCTGTTCTCGAACATCGAACTCATGCAGCGTGCCTACGTTGAGCCGCCCCAGGTCATCGAACTCTCGCGCCGTCTGGCATCCACCGTCTCGCCCGCCTTTACGCAGGTGAGTGAGGTCACTGATATCGTTCGCATTACCGAGGAGATGGTCCGCCGTGGTTAACGTCATCGACTACATGCCGGGCGACACGCTGCTACACCGCCTGAACCCCGTCATCAAACTGGGCCTCGCCGCCGCCATCATCATCGGCATTTTCTTGTCCGACACCTATGTGGCACTGCTGGGCTTTCTGGCACTCACGCTCGCGCTGGGAGCCTACGCCGGCGTCGTCGACCGCCTGCTCGCGCTGCTCAAGCTACTGATTCCACTCGCGCTCATCATGCTGGTGCTGCAGCTGGCTTTTATGCGCGATGGCAACGTGGTGTGGAGCTTTGTCACCGATGAAGGCCTCATCACCGGAACAAAGGCCTGTCTGCGTCTGCTGGGCGTGGCGCTACCGCTTATTCTGATGCTCATGGTGACCAAGCTCAACGACCTTGCCAACGCCTGCGTCGAGGTGCTGCACGTTCCGTATCGTTACGCCTTCACCTTTACCACGGCGCTGCGCTTTGTGCCAGTGTTTGGCCAGGAGATGAACGCCATCATGGAGGCGCAGACCGCACGCGGCATCGAGTATGACACCAAGAACCCCATCAAGAAGCTTCAGCTCATGCTGCCGTTGTGCGTGCCGCTACTGATCTCGAGCGTGGGTAAAACCGATGCCACGGCCTTGGCGGCCGAGCAGCGCGGCTTCTACCTGCGCACGCGCGCGAGCTCGTACAAGCGCTACCCCATCAAGGGCCAGGACATTGCCATGCTTATTGTTAGCATTGCCCTCATTGTCCTCGGCTTCCTGTTCTAACCCATCGCCACCGGCAACCGATAAATTCAAAAGGCCTCGGCTCGCACCAAACGAGTCGAGGCCTTACTGTTCCCCCAGATAAAACCTACCAAAATAAACCTGTCCCTTTTTGGCAGGTCGAGGGCTACAGGCGGTAGGGGGCGCCGCTGCGGATGATGGATTCGCGCACCAGGACGTCCATGGCGTCAAGGGTAATCTCGGGCATCTCTCGGTACTTTTTCAGCACCGAGAGCTCGGTGCAGGCCAGAATGACGCGGTCGCAGCCGCTGCGGGCGAACTCCCACATCACGCGGTCAAACTTGTCCATATCGGGCTCGCGTCCGGCCTTCACGTCATCATAAATCAGCGACATCACGTCGGCCTGGCGCTTCTCGCTGGGATAGACGACCTCGACGCCCGCGGCCTCGCACTCGCGCCCGTAGACGCCGGCACCCACGGTGCCGTCGGTGCCCATGATGCCGATCTTGCGCACCGGCTCGGACGGCATGCTCAGGTTGGGATCGAACTCGCACTCCCCCATCACCGCGCCCGCCAGGGCATAGCGCACCGACTCGCGCGGCATGTGGATAATCGGCACCTTGGTGAACGACTGAATCTGGTCGTAGAAGTAGTGCGACGTGTTGCAGGGAATGGCGATATGAGCACAGCCCAGTCCCTCGAGCGCCCGTGCACATTCCTTCATGGTCGCCAGCAGCTCGGCATGCTCGCCGGTCTTGATGGCCAGCGTACGGTCGGGCATGGTCGACTTGGAAAGTACCACCATGTCGATATGCTCCTGATCACAGGTAGCAGCCGTATGACGCACGACCTGGTCGTAGTAATACGACGTGGCCTCAGCGCCCATGCCGCCGATAACTCCCAGCTTTTCCATCGCCGCCTCCTTGGTGACGCCCACGCAATTGCGCGTATCATACCCGCGCCCGTCCGATGCAAACCGGGCGGGCGCCGCGCTCATCTACTTGTAATACGTCTTGAACAGCTTAAAGTGACGCAGCTTGGTGTGCCACATGCGCAACCAGCGGTTAAAGACAAAATCGCCCTTCATAAACGAAGGATCGGCAGCCTTGCCCTCCTTGGCCAGACGATGCGCCTTCGCACGCAGCTCGGGGTCCTTGACATACTTGTCAACGACGCCCATGGGGACGACCATCCACAGCGCCTCGTCCTGCGCCGTCACAAATTCCGGCTCAAACGGACGGTTATAGACGTACTCATCCACCACGTATTTAGCAACGTTAAAGCCGCTGTTGGTGACGTAGTAGTTACTGCGGCCCTGACGCGTGTTGAAGTCGAAGAACTTAAACGAACCATCGCGTTGGTCGTACTTGACGTCGAAGTTGGAGAAGCCCGTGAACTTAAGGTCCTCAAGCAGCTTGCGCACGCCACCCATGAGCTCGTCGTTGGGCTCGGTGATGATGCAGGCGTGGTTGCCGACACCATGGGGCTGATGCTCCTCGAGCAGCACGTGACCCAGGCACATCATGCGAACCTTGCCGTTGCGGTCGGAATAACTGGTGAGCACGCGCATGTACTCGTCGTTGCCGGGCACGCGGTCCTGCAAGATGAGGTCATCGGTGTAGCCACTGGCGTACACATCGCGAATGACCTGCTCCAGCTCGGCGCGATCGGCAATCTCGTAGGCCTTCTTCTGGCCCTCGAACTCGTGCTCCCACCACATGATGCCGTCAGAGGGCTTCAGAATCATCGGGAAGGGAAAGTCGATCTGGTCGAGCACCTCGGCGGAAGCCTCGCCCTGGGCGTTGAGCATCGCCATGGTAAAGGTAAACGTGTGCGGATAGGGTACACCGTGCTTCTCGCACAGCTCGTAGAAGATCTCCTTCTTCTGGCACTGCTCGAGCATACTGTAGGGCGCATAGGGCGCGATGACGTTGGAGGCAAGCTGGCCGGCATCCTGAGCCTGTGCGGCAAGCGCGACGTAGTTATCGCCGCAGCCCATGAGGATAATCTTCTTATCGGGATTGGCCTGTGCAATGCCGTTGACGGTCTCGATCATGACCGGCATGGTATCGATATCCACGTTGGGCGTGTAATCGATAATTTGGCTGCGATACGCGGGGCCGGTCTGGTACTTGCCAAAGACCAGGCTCTTGACCTGATACTCCTCGTAGAAGGCGCGCGCCACCGAATAGGCGTTGATATCGCCGCCGAGCAGCACGGGTATAAACTCGCGCTCTGTAAACTGCAATGCCATGGAAACTTCCTATCTAGAACTGCCCACACGACGGGCGGTCTTTGTGCAACTGATTTATTTTAGCGTGCCGAGCCGCCGGCACCCAAAGCTCCACCGTATCTATGGCAATCGGCGTAATTATCCAGCACGAAGGCGGCAATCACCGGCGTACGACAACGGGCAATGAACCCACCGTTGTTGTAGGATTCAACATGTTGCCCACCCCGTCGAAAGGTGCACCGTGCCCCAGGCTCATCCGATCAACAACCCCATCATTGACGCCGCAAAGCGCGAACTTGCGGATCGGGCCCAGACGACAGCTCCCCTACGCACCGCAAACGATGCTTACAACGGGTCTGCCCGCATCGTCTCAATCAACACGTCGGAGCACAAAGGCACGCGTAAGTCACCCGTCGCCGACGGGCACGACACCGTCATCGAGCAGTTTGGCCTCGCCTCCGATGCGCACGCCGGGCATTGGCACCGCCAGGTTTCCTTTTTAGCTGCAGAGTCTATCCAGACGGCGCAGGCGCGCGGGCTCGATGTGCACGAGGGCGACTTTGGCGAGAACTTCACAACCCAGGGCATCAACCTGCTCTCACTCCCCTTGGGCACGCAGCTCAAGATTGGCAACGAAGTACTCGTCGAAATCAGCCAGATCGGCAAAGTCTGCCACACCCGCTGTGCCATCTACTATCTCGCCGGCGACTGCATCTTCCCCCACGAGGGCATTTTTGGCGTCGTGCTGCAGGGCGGAGAAGTCCATATCGGTGACGACATACAGATGGTCAAGCTCGGTGACGGCACCTGTTCGTTTACGCCGGCTGAGGCGCTCCAAGAGGTGGAGCAGGCTCGCCGCGAAGGAACCCTATAGCTGTCTCTTATACACATCTGACGCTG
>URWZ01000118.1 GCA_900551625.1 uncultured Collinsella sp. | reverse complement strand
AAACACTATCCGCAGCTGTTAACGCATTAATGGTTAGCAAACCAAGCGATGGCGGACAGTCAATAAATATAAAATCAAACTCATCCTGAACAGGCTCAAGTAGATCCTTTAAGCGAGTTTCACGGGCAATCGCACTGACAAGTTCGATTTCCGCACCTGCAAGCTGGATAGTAGCCGGAATTACAAAAACCTTATTGCAATTTGTATCAAGAACGAGCGATTCTGCCGGAACATCGTTCAGCAATGCATCATAGATGCAGTGATCGAGCTCTTCTTTTTCGATTCCAAAACCACTCGTACTATTACCCTGTGGGTCAAAATCGACAATTAACGTCTTTCGACCCAGTTCACCCAACGCCGCTGCAAGATTTACAGCTGTGGTGGACTTACCTACGCCGCCTTTTTGGTTGATGATAGCGATGATACGCGTGCCTTTTGCGCTCTTAGAACGCTTAACGTCGCGAAATCCCACGGTCCCTCCTGGTGTATTTAAAGCTGTTGAATGGAGGATGTTTCACGTGAAACAATCCGATTCGACACCGATTGCAATGTTTCACGTGAAACATTGCAATCAGCACTATCCATTATGTTTCACGTGAAACATCTAGGCAAGCGGATTCTTTTTTGCCATGCCATTAGCACGCGGAAGAGAAACAGATGCCTGACGAGTCTTTTTAAGGATAATAAATTCACGGTGACCCAGACCATTCGGCAAATCAAGGTCGTCCGTCATAAGCATGGTAAAGCCGCATATCTTTGCAGCCGCAAGACCAGATTGAAGCTCTTCATCAGATGGATTCCCCTTCGTAATAACAAAAAGACCACCATCTTTTAGAAAAGGAGAAGCGTACTCAACGAGAATCGGTAATGGTGCGAGCGCACGGGCGGTCACAACTGTAAATTGTTTCTTATGAGATCGAGCATATTCTTCAAGACGATTGTGAACGGCATTAGCATGCTTAAGGCCAAGCTTCTTAACAAAGGAATTAACTGCATCGACTTTCTTGCCAACGGAATCGATATAGGTAGCCTTTCGTCCACTTGCAATAGTCAACGGAATACCTGGGAATCCAGCACCGGTACCCATATCAAGCAAAGCACCTTCAGGAGCTTTATCAATATAGGGTAGCAAAACAAGTGAGTCAAGAATATGAAGGACGGCTGCATCATCAACATTCAGGATGCGCGTTAGATTGGTAGTCTTATTGGACTCCAGAACAAGATCAAGATGCTGGATACAGACACGAAGGCTATCGTCGGAGACCTTCAAAGAATAGTCTTTACAATACGAAATTAGACGGCTCAGCATTTGGCTTGCCTGCTCATCAGATAACACAAACAAGACGACTCCTTTCTGACAAAAATCAGTGTATCGAGAACTTTTGACAAAAAAAGGGGACGTGGAAACCACGTCCCCTTAGCATAGACTCGAGAAGATTATCGAGCAACAATCACAACATGGCGATCGGGGTCAGAGCCCTCAGAATGCGTGTCGACAGCATCGTTACCACGAAGGGCAATATGAACCAGTCGACGTTCGTAGGCATTCATGGGCGGCAAGGAAACACTTTTATGAGTGCGAATAGCGCGCTCGGCAGCGGACTGGGCCATAGAAGCAACCTTGTCCTGTCGACGGCTCTTATAACCTTCGACGTCGACGACGACCGGATACCTAAAGCCAAGCTTGCGACTCACCAACAGGGAGAACATAACTTGAAGAGCATCGAGGGTACGTCCATGACGGCCAATGAGAACAGCAAGATCAGGAGCAGTTACGTCCAGGATCAACTCGCCCTCGTCACCCTCATACTCATCGATGGGTGAGTTCGCCGCATCGAAGTGCGAAAGGATGGAACGCAGAATGGAAATAGCCACATCGGCAATGATGTCGAGCTCCTCATCGGTCAGCTCTTCACCAGCCTTGTAACGCTGTGCAATCTCGGGATAATCGCCCGCGACCCGCGGGGCAACCTCCTCAAGCATATCCTCGACGATCTCTTCAGACATAACGAACTCCAAAAGTTAGGTACCTAAATAAGAATACTATCCCACTACTTCTTCTTGTGCGGACGCGGCTTCTTCTCGCGACGGGTAACCTCGACCTGCAGCGGAGCGTTCTTGAGGCGCTCCTCCTCATCGGCCTTAGCCTTGTCGATAACCTTCTGCGTCACGAAGATCTGCTGGATAACCTGCCAGGCAGAAGACACATCGTAGTACAGCAGAACGCCGACGGGCAGGCTCCAGCCCATCCAAAGCATCATGACGGTCATGACGACGGCCATCATGCGCATGCTCTGGGCCTGCTGACCGGTCTGATTGCGAGACATATACAGCTGCGGAATCAGGGTCAAGACAGCGAACAGAATCAGGCAAACCAGTGCAGGCAGCGCAACCATAAAGCCATCGGCAAAAGAAGCGCTCGGCGTGGTGGTAAGGTCAGGCAGGATGTTGAAGAACGAGAACGTGCCGTCGCTAAAGTACTGCGGCAGGTTACGCAGCAGCGTAAACAGGGCGAACAGGACAGGCATCTGGATCAACAGCGGCAGACAACCAGCCATGGGGTTGAACTTGTTCTCGCTGTAGAACTTCTGCATCTCCTCGGCCTGACGCTGGGGATCGTCAGCGTAGCGCTCCTGGATCTCGAGCATCTTGGGCTGCAGCACCTGCATGCGCGCCGTCGACTTTGTCGACTTGAGCATGAGCGGCGTCAGCAGCAGACGGATGATGACCACCAGGATGATGATGGACAGGCCCCAGTCGACCGCAAAGGTCTGGATGAGCTTGAGCAGCTCGAAAAGGATGTTAACGATCCAATCCCACATGTAAGTTTTCCTCCGATAGCGAGTGCCCGTTAGGGCACAGGGTCATAACCGCCGACGTGCAGGGGATTGCAGCGAGCGATGCGCCTCACGGCAAGCCAGCAGCCTCTCAAAACACCGTACTTCTCAATCGCCTGAACGGCATATTGCGAGCACGTTGGGTAATAAATGCAGGCGTCAGGTAATAAGGGCGAAATAACCTGTTGATATATGCGAATAGGAGCGATGGCAACACGTCGCAAAACGTGATTGCTCATCGCTCCTCCCCGGCAACGCCGGCGCGTTTCATAAGCGAACGCAATGCCTTGTCCATCTCCTGCGGCGAGGAGATCCTCGTCTTGGGAGTCGCGAACAAGATGATGTCATAACCCGCAACGGGAAATCCGCAGCTGCGGGCGGCCTCGCGCATCACACGCTTAGAACGGTTGCGCACAACTGCACAACCGAGCCGTTTAGCACCAACGAAGGCGACCCTTCCGGAGTCGCCTTCGCCAACCGATTCACATATGGTCATTCGAATCAGAGGGTGATTGAAACGACGCCCCTGACTGAACACATGCTCGAAATCTTGCCGAGACTTAATAGTCTTCATGCGAGATGTGTGTATCGCTGCTAGACAGTGAGACGCTTGCGGCCCTTGGCGCGGCGACGGGCGAGCACGGCACGACCACCCTTGGTGGCCATACGGGCACGGAAGCCATGGGTCTTGGCACGCTTGCGCTTATTAGGCTGATACGTACGCTTCATCTTAAGTTCCTCCTGCTGCATTTCGAGTGTCCGCGGGAGCGCGGACGCAGATATAGACACGTGAGCTTGAAGATTGTAGGGAAATCAATGTTCAAATGTCAAGAAATCAAAGGTAAAAGGTTGCGTAGTTCACACGGTTCCCCCATAAGCTCAACCGAAATTTGCGCCGCATTACAACTTTTCACGATATTTCATCGAGTTTTCGACAGGTCATGTTGGCAATGTTGAGAACTTTTCGCCTGTTTTCCAAAGTTTTCAACAGGTTTTGAAAAGTTGTCGAAAGATGAGAAACATTGCACAGTGAGCTACTATTTGTTCGAAACCTTATGAAAGATTGCGAGCAGCATGTCTGACGACTTTTACACCATGGTCGATTCCGGAGACCCGGCACCCGACAATGAGCACATCACCGGCGTGCGCGAAAAGCGTGGCCAGGAAGAGCAGGCCGCTGCGAAAGCGCAGGGTGCCATGTATGCCGCACGCATCGCGGTCTATGACGACATGCTGTCGACACCGCGCGTCATCGTCATCGAACCGAAGGACGTGCGCACCTATCTGGAAGAGACAACCAACACCGTCTACCAGTGCATGAAAGAACAGGGCGGGCACATCTCGCTCATGGTTATCCGCGAGATTGTCGAAAACTTTATCCACGCACACTTTGCAGAGCCCATCATCTCGATCCTAGACGGCGGCGACACCATCCGATTCGCAGACCAGGGACCGGGGATCGACGACAAGGAGCGCGCGTTCGACTTTGGCGTTACCAGCGCAAACAGCAACATGAAGCGATACATCCGCGGAACCGGAGCCGGGTTTCCCATGGTGCAGGAGTACCTGGAAAACGCCGGCGGCGCCGTATCCATCGAGGACAACATGGGCAACGGCACCGTGGTCACGGTAAGCCTGAACCCCAAGCGCGTGCAGGAAATCGAGCGCGCCGGAGGGCGAGGGGCCGCCGTGCGCCCCGAGACGGAGCAGCCGGCGTATCCCCTATCCAGCACGTTTGCACAGCAGCCCGTGGCGCAGCAGATGCAGCAGCCTGGAAGTTTTCCCATGCAAGACCCCCAGACACCGCTGGGCAACCCAGTGCAAAACATGCCGGAGGGCATAGGCTCGGCAGATCCGGACACAGGCGCCGTGCAGCAGACGGCGGCCATGCCAAACGTCGCGCAAATGGGCTACCAACCGTACCCACAAGGGTATCCTCCCCAATATATGCCGCAGCAGGGATATGCCCAGCCGTATCCACAGCAGTATCCTCAGCCGTACCAGCAGCCGTATCAGCAGATGCCGCAGGGAAACCTCAACCCCTGGACTCAGCAGATGCCGCCGCAGCCTTACCAACAGTGGCCGCAAAGTTTTCAACAGCAGGTGCCGCCCATGCAGAGTTCTCAACAACCAGCAGCTCAAATGATGTATCCTAATGCGGCGAATCAATACGCACAACCGCAGTCGGACGTGTTTGTAAGCGAACGCGGCAACGCTGCATTAGGGTATCTGGCCCAACATCAAGAGTGCGGCGCGACGGACTTGGCGCGGGCATTTGGAAACTCTGCACCCACCTGGTCGCGCACGCTCAACGATTTGGCGCAGACGGGCTTGATAGTCAAACATGGGCAGAAATACCATCTGACCGAAATCGGAAGCGCTCGCGTGCGGGCCCAAGCTTAAGGAACGGGAGAGACAGTGGACGAGGAAGCAAGCATCATCCTGGGGGATGCCATCGCCTTTTGTCAGCGCGACGGCCAAGATGCGCGCCTCATCAACATGCTGGGGCAATCGCGTGCTGTGAGCCTTACCGAGGACACCTTGACGATTGAGGCCCCATCGCGATTTGCTATCGCTCAGCTCAAAAAGCATCAGCCGACCATCGAGGCGTACCTGGAAGAGATCGCCTTTGCACCGATTGCGCTCAACATCGTGGCGCCACAGGGCTCCGCGGCAGATAACGCCGCACCCGCGGCACCCGTCGTCCCCCCGGCGGCACCAGCTACCACCACAGTGTCGGCTCCCGAGCACCAAATCGGCGATGTTTCCCGTGAAACCATGCCCGCCGCACCAACGGCAGCAATTCCTATGCCCGCTGC
>URWZ01000117.1 GCA_900551625.1 uncultured Collinsella sp. | reverse complement strand
GTGTCATTGTTCTCCTTTACCCCACAGGCCCCTTGCCTGCGGGCTTCTCATGTGACGCGGGCCCCCTGCCCCCGCCACGCTTCAGAGCGTGATTGTTCGCGCCCTTACACAAAAAGAGCGCCCCGCTGCGCAGGACGCTCTTAGCATGTACAAATCCTTACTGGATGTTGTCGCGGATGCCCAGAGCCTTGATGAGCTCACGGTACTCGACGATGTCGTTCTTCTTAATGTAGGAGAGAAGACGACGACGACGGCCGACGAGCATGAGCAGGCCACGACGGGTGTGGAAGTCCTTCTGGTGGGACTTCATGTGCTCGGTCAGCTCCTTGATGCGCTCGGACAGGATGGCGACCTGAACCTTGGGGTTGCCGGTGTCGACCGGGGTGTTACCGAACTGGGCAGTCAGCTCCGCCTTGCGCTCTTTGGAAACAGTCATTGTTTCACCTTTCGTTTCTTGTCGCCCTCGGGCGACGCTATTCGCCTCGGACTGGGAAGCCGCCGGTGGAGCGAGCATCCAAGATCGAGGTACCAACAGGTCGGTATGTTACCACAAGCAGCCCGCGCCTGCGCATCATCACCGACCCAACATGAATTCCATCGCACGGAGGCGCTGATCGGTATGAGTTGCCGCCCAGACATGCGAAAGCCCCAACAAAAAAGCGGCAGTATGGGGATCAACCCTCTCGGCCATGAGCGCATCGAAGGTCATGGACATGAGGGCGCGCAGCCACGCGACCTCACCGGTCGACACCAGCTCGGCACCCGGAACGCTCGACGCACACGACCCGCACATGAGACCGCCCGCCTGGGGCGAAAAATACGACAGCATGGGGTCTCCGCAAAGCACGCAGGCCGAAAAATCGGGTCGGTAGCCAACGTGCGACAGCAGCTTAAACACATATGCCGCCACAAGTAGATCCATGTGCGCCGTGTCGAGCCCGCTGCCCACCAGGGCAAGCGCTCGCTGCGTGATGGCAAAGGTAAACGGGTCCTCGGCGTCCTCAAACGAGCACACGCGCGCGACCTCGGCGATTGCGCTTGCGGCGCAAGTCGTCTCGTAATCGGGCGCTGCGCCGAGCGGCGCCTCCATAAGCTCGGCCTGCGAAACCACGTCAAGCGACCGTCCATGCGCGAGCAGCATATCGACGGTACAGAACAGCTCGCAGCGCGCAGCCAGGCGCCCACCGGGTTTGCGGGCGCCCTTTGCCACGGCGCGAACCTGCCGACCCCGTTCGTCAAGCATCGTCAGGATCAGGTCCGTCTCTTTGAGCTTCGTCTTGTCGAGGACGAGCGCCTTCGTGCGATATGTCCGGGAGCCTGCCATGCGCGCCGCGCGTCCTTAGTCCTCGGCGTTGTAGCCAAAGCGGCGAATCTGGGCCTCGTCGTCACGCCAGCCGGCCTTGACCTTCACGTCCAGCTCCAAAAAGACCTGCGTGCCAAAGATGCGCTCAAGATCGCGACGGGCGTCGATACCTATATGCTTGATCATCTCGCCGCCCTTGCCGATGATGATGCCCTTTTGGCCCTCGCGCTCGACGTAAATGGTAGCGTGCACGCGCAGCACCTTCTTGGTCTGCTCGAGCGCATCGCAGATCACGCCAACGGAGTGCGGGATCTCATCACGGGTGCGGCGCAAGACCTTCTCGCGCACAAACTCGGCAACGAGCGTCTCATCGGAAGCGTCGGTACCCATGTCCTCGGGGAACCAACGCGGACCCTCGGGCAAAAAGTGCGCAACGGTCTCGATAAAGGCATCGACGTTGAAGTTCTTGACCGACGACGTCACGATCTCGTCGTCATATTCCATAAGCTCGTGGGCGGCCTTAAGCTGCTCCATGACCTGTGCGGGGTCGGCCTCATCGGCCTTGGTGAGCACCAGGACCTTCTTGGAACGGGCATTCTTGACGCGCTCGGCAACCCAGGCGTCTCCCCTGCCGATCGGCTTGGTGGCATCAATCAAAAACGCGACGACATCGACATCGTTCAGCTCGAACAACGCGCTCTTGTTGAGCTCGGATCCCAGACCGTCCTTGGGCTTATGAATACCCGGGGTATCGACAAAGACCAGCTGGTAGCCGGGGCGATTGACGACGGCGCGCATGCGACGGCGGGTGGTCTGGGCCACCGGCGAGGTGATGGCAACCTTTTTGCCATAGCAGGCGTTGAGCAGCGTGGACTTACCGGCGTTGGGACGACCGACCAGGGCCACGAAGCCGCTGCGAAAACCGGGTTCCACGTCGCCAAAACCCGCGAGGCTCTCATCCTCGTCGCACAGGGCGTCGAGCTCCTCGTCGCTCATGCCCTCAAACGGATCGAATTCCTCGACATCCTCGCAATCCTCGGTCGCTTCGGCATCCACCGCATCCAGGGACTCGTCGTCCAGAGTTTCATCGAAAGGCTGCATATTGTCGGACATGAAAATCCCTTTCTAAATAAAGTCGAGCGCGTGGGCAAATACCAGCAATCCCACAATCGCGGCGGTGATGGAAAGTACGTATACGGAGGCGGCGGCGATATCCTTCGCACGCTTTGCCAGCGGATGGAGCTCCTGGGTCGCCAGGTCGACGATCGCCTCCATGGCGGTGTTGCACAGCTCGCCGTGAATCACCAAGCCACAGCAGATGATAACCGTGGCCCACTCGGCAATGTCGAGCCCCACGATGCAGCCGGCAATGACGGTGCACACGCCCGCCACGAGCATGACCTTAATGTTGCGCTCGGTCTTAACGGCGGTGACGAAGCCCTCCATGGCGTAGGAGAACGACTTTAAGAAGGACGGATGGTCCTTGTTCGATCCGGGAATCATAGACGGCTCCTAGTCGTGGGCGTGGTTGGTGATGGGGCCGACGTGGACCAGCTTGGGGTCCTCGCCGCGCTCGAGCGCCAGATCGCGCAAGATGGCGTCCTCGCGGGCCTCCATGACCTCGGCCTCGTCGTCCTCGATATGGTCATACCCCAGCAGGTGCAGCATGCCATGCACGAGCATCAGGCGGCACTCGTCGGTAGGGCTATTACCAAAGCCGGGGGCCTGGCGGGCAATGACCTCCGGGGCCAGGATAATATCGCCGAGCTCGAGCGTCTCGTCGGCGGGAATATCCTCGTCAAAGGCCGAGTCGCACTCAAACGAGAGGACATCGGTGGTACGGTCGATACCGCGCCACTCGTGGTTGAGCTCGTGCATCTCGTCCTCATCGACATACGAAAGGGAAATCTCAACTTCACGCTCAACGCCCTCGGCGGCAAGCACGACCTCGCAGATGTGCTCTACCTCCTGCGCGTCGAGCAGCGTATCGAGCTCGGCATCGTTGCTGATCAATACACTCAACGGGACTCCTTTCGGTCGTGCACGCGCTTATCGCGCACATCATCATAAGCATCGTATGCCTCGACGATACGCCCCACCAAGGCATGGCGCACCACGTCGGCACGCTCGAGGTGAGAAAATGCGACATCGTCGACACGGCCTAAAATCCGCTCAACGTCGGCAAGACCGCCGCGACGACCCACCAGGTCACGCTGGCTCAGGTCGCCGGTAATCACAAACTTGGAGTTAAAGCCCAGGCGCGTCAGAAACATCTTCATCTGCTCGGGCGTGGTATTTTGGGCCTCGTCGAGCACCACGAAGGCGTCGCTCAGCGTGCGGCCGCGCATGTAGGCAAGCGGGGCGATCTCGATCACGCCGCGCTCCATAAGCTCATCGGTGCGCTCGCGATCCATCATGTCAAAAAGGGCGTCGTAGAGCGGACGCATGTAGGGATCGATCTTTTCCTCGAGGGTGCCGGGCAAAAAGCCCAGGTTCTCCCCCGCCTCGACAACCGGACGCGTCAAGATCAGACGGCCCACCTCGTGACGCTTGAGTGCGGCAACAGCGAGCGCCATGGCCAGATAGGTCTTACCGGTACCGGCAGGACCCAGGCCAAACGTGATGGTATGTGAGCGGATGGCATCCACATAGCGCTTTTGACCGAGCGTCTTGGGGCGAATGGCGCGACCGCGATACGAAAGCAGCACGTCATCGCGAAGCGACGTAGCCTCGTGCTCACCGTCGCGCAAGACGGCCAGGCAGCGAGAGACATCGTCGGCAGACAGCGTGCGTCCGGCAGCCGCCTCACGAAAAGTATGCTCGAAAAAGCGCGCCACGAGCTCGACCTCGTCCGGGTCACCGCTCACGGCGATGCTGTCGCCACGGGCGACCACGTGGGCGCGAACCAAGCTCTCGAGCGCACGAAGGACGCCATCGCCGGCGCCCAAAACACGCGAGGGGTCAATACCCTCGGGAACGGTAAGTCTAATCTTCGAGGCTTCCATGAACCTCCCTGCGTGCATGGACCAAGCCGGAATCATCGACTCCGATGATAGCAACATCGAGCAGGCACGGAGCTGTGAGTCCACGGGTATCATCAAGACGGGCATGATGGAACGAACCGAGCGTCAGGTTGTCGCCATACTCAAGCACGGCACGCTCGACGGTTCCCACGCGACGGCGAGCGTCGGCAATAGCGAGCTCCTGTGCGGCGGCCCGCATACGGCGGCTGCGCTCGGCCATAACCTCGGGCGGCACCTGGTCGGGCATATCGGCAGCAAGGGTACCGGGACGCTTGCTGTAACGAAACACATGCATACGCGAAAAGCCCACGCGGCGGCACAGCGCCAGCGACTCCTCGAACTCCTCGTCCGTCTCACCAGGAAAACCGACGATGACATCGCACGAAAGGGACGCCTGGGGCAAGATGGCACGAATCATACGCACCGTGTCCTCAAAGGCCTCGGCGCTATAGGGACGGCCCATGCGATGCAGTGTCCTGGTGCAGCCGGACTGCACGGGCAGGTGTAAAAACGGGGCGATGCGCTTCGGATAGCGCGCCATGACCTTAAGCAGGGACTCGGAGATATCCATGGGCTCGACCGAGGAAATGCGCACATGCGGAATGGACGTGCGCCCCATGATCGCCTCGAGCAGCTCATCGATCTCGACGTGTTCATCAGTCGCGCTCTTGCCATCGTAGGCGCCCAGGTTCACACCCGTCAGCACCACCTCGGGCACGCCGGCCTCCTGTGCCTCGCGAACTTGCTCGAGCACGGACTCGACCGGCACGGAGCGCTCGGGGCCGCGGGCCTTCCACACAATGCAATAGGTGCAACGATGGTTGCAGCCGTCCTGGATCTTCACGCCCAGACGCGAGCGACCGAGCGCGTCGACAACCTCGCCGTCGCTGCAGGCGGGAACGTCATCGGACTCAACGCCCAGCACCTCACAGACGCGTTCGGCGACATCGATCTTGGACGGCTCGGCGATCACGCGGTCCGAGAGCTCCAGCAGCTCCTCGGGATGCAGATTGACCACGCATCCGGTCACGACCACATAGGGCTCGTTTGGATAGGCCAGCGCATGGCGAACGGCCTTACGGGTCTTGGCCTCGGCCTCGCCCGTAACGGCACAGGTGTTAATGACGATCAGCTCAGCATCCTGAGGCTCCACCATCGCAAAGCCCAGGCGCATTAGATCGGCAGTGATACGGTCGGACTCAACCCGGTTGACACGGCAGCCGAGGTTGACGACAGAGATATGAGGTGCGAGCACGCGGGCTCCTTAATCGAGGATGTCGTCGAGGGCACTCTTGATACGGTCGGTCACCGACTTCTTACCGGAAGCGACGTCATCGCCCATCTCCTGTCTCTTATACACATCTGACGCTGCCGA
>URWZ01000116.1 GCA_900551625.1 uncultured Collinsella sp. | reverse complement strand
TAACAGAGGCGGCATCAAGCAAGTCTATTTATTAGCGTCCCTCAAGACCCAACGAGAACGTCGCGGTAGCCCCGGCCACACCTTTCCCTCGGGCGACCCTCGCGAAGCGCGTGAGCGGGCGGGAAAGGGTGGCCCCGGGCGGACAATTAAGTGCGTTACTCGGCAGCGGCCTTGAACTTGTTGTAGTTGATCAGGCAGCCGGCCTTGACGATGGCACGCTCCTCTGCCGTCATATCGGCAATGTAAAGCTCAATCTGCTCGACCGCGCCGTCGGCACGCACCACGTAGGCGGCGATGTCCTTTAGGTCGCCGTCGAGCGCGGCGCGGATACCCGGCACAAAGACGTAGTCGCCCACCTCAAAGTTGGGCTCGGCCTCCATCTGGAAGGGCACCATGCCCCAGTTCATCACGTTGGAGCGATAGCGCTTGGTGGCGTACTCGTGAACGATATTGGCCAGACCGCCAATCACGCGCTGGCAGCTCGCGGCCTGCTCGCGGGCAGAACCGTCACCGGGCTTCTTGGCATAGAGCATGGAGCCGTACTCGGTCGCCTTGGCGTCTGCCGCGACACCCGCGCCAGCCAGCGCCTCAAACACGCCGGCAAGCTCGGCATCGAGCGCCGCCAGGTCGCCTGCCGCTTCGCCGGCAACGCGGCGCTTTTCCACCGCGTCGACCTCCTTGGAACGGCCCACGTAGGCCGGGTCGCGGCGGCTGAGCGTAAACTCGGCCAAGCCCAGCGGGTTGGAGCGGAAGGAGCTCGTCTCGCCCGAGGGAATGAGCTCATCGGTCGTAGTGACCGGGTCCATGATCTTGGAGCACACCTTGAGCAGGATATCGTCGCCGAGGGGCTCCATCGCGGGCCACGGCTTGATGTTGGGGCCTTCGACCAGCTCGTCGGCAGGCTCCGCCTTGCCAAAGCCCCAGTACACGCGCTTTTTGTACGGCGCGTCGTCAAAGGTGTACTCGCAGGCCTCGTCCCAAGTCTCCTCGGGCAGGTCGGTCGCCGGCGTCAGGACGCCGCCGTTGGCAGCCGTCGCCGCAATGGAGCGAGCGTCCATCAGGGCCACGGCGCTCAGCTGGCCATTACCCGGCTTGGAACCCTCGCGGTTGGGGAAATTGCGCGTGGTGTGGCGGATGGACAGGCCGTTGTTGGCAGGCGTGTCGCCGGCGCCAAAGCACGGACCGCAGAACGCCGTACGCACGATCGCGCCGGCCTCCATAAGGTCGTAGATGTAGCCACGGCGCGTAAGTTCGAGCGCCACGGGCTGGCTTGTGGGATAGACCGACAGCGAGAACTCGCCGCAGCCGGTGTTGGCGCCCTTAAGCACGCGGGCAGCCTGGACCACGGAGTCGTAGTTACCGCCCGAGCAGCCGGCGATAACGCCCTGCTGCACGTGCAGCTTGCCGTCGACGATCTTGTCGAGCAGGCTAAAGTGCGTCTTGCCCTCGCCGATCTTGGCAGCCTCGAGCTCCACCTCATGCAGGATATCCTCGAGGTTCTCGTTGAGCTCGTCGATCTCAAAGCCGTTGGAAGGATGGAACGGCAGCGCGATCATGGGCTTGATGCTGGACAGATCGACCTCGACGCAGCCGTCATAGTAGGCGACATCGGCGGGCTTGAGCTCGCGGTAGTCGTCGCCGCGGCCATGCATGGTCAAAAACGCGCGTGTGTCCTCGTCGGTGGCCCAGATGCTCGACAGGCAGGTGGTCTCGGTGGTCATGACATCGACGCCATTGCGGTAATCGGTCGTCATGCTCGCGATGCCCGGGCCCACAAACTCCATGACCTTGTTCTTGACGTAGCCCTTGGCAAAGACCGCCTTGATGATAGCGAGCGCCACATCGTGCGGGCCGACGCCGGGGCGCGGGGTGCCCGTGAGGTAGATGGCGACGACGCCGGGATAGGCGACGTCGTAGGTGTCGCGCAGCAGCTGTTTGGCCAACTCGCCGCCGCCCTCACCCACCGCCATGGTGCCCAGAGCGCCGTAGCGGGTGTGCGAGTCGGAGCCCAGGATCATCTTGCCACAGCCGGCGAAGTTCTCACGCATAAAGGAGTGGATGACGGCGATGTGCGGCGGGACGAAGATGCCGCCGTACTTCTTGGCCGCGGAAAGGCCAAAGACGTGGTCGTCCTCATTGATGGTGCCTCCCACGGCGCACAGCGAGTTATGGCAGTTGGTGAGCACGTAGGGCAGCGGGAACTGCTCCATGCCCGAGGCGCGCGCCGTCTGGATGATGCCAACGAAGGTGATGTCGTGGCTCGCCATGGCGTCAAAGCGAATCTTGAGTGCCTCGGGGTCACCCGACGTGTTATGTGCCTGGAGGATCGAATACGCGATGGTGCCGCGCTTGGCATCCTCGGGCGTCTGCGTAATACCGCGCTCGGCAGCCTCGGCCGCAGGCACAACCTCGCTGCCGCCGCGCAGGTAGATGCCGTCCTCGTACAGCTTGACCATACTGTCTCCCACTCTGCCCAAAAGATTTGGGCGCATAGCATACATTCGTTCAATATCGTGCCATAGAACGGTTGCGAGTGGGTTACGAATCTACACGTTCACTTTATCTCGGTAAAGTACAGGACGAGTCCGGCGAGGGCCTGCAGATTTAGTGCAAGAGTGTCCCTTTCGACTAGTCATTTAAGAACGTCCCCAATGACTACCAACGACTACCGCATCCGGAGCAAGGCAACGCCGCAGGTAGAGGACGGACAGCAAGCGACGTCCAGGGCGAACAAGTTGGCATGAAAAAGGCAAGGCATAGACCTCCTGGTCATGCCTTGCCTTTCGAATGACAAATTGTCGCCCTGGGCGGCGCGCAGCGTCGGCCCGTTACGCGGGTTGGTAAACCCGCGTAACTACAAATCCCCGCCGGCGCCCAGCAGCTTGCGCATAACCTGTTCGGGGTTAACCGAGCCGTCGCGCGGGGCCAGGGCGGTGATCTTCTTCTGCATCTTGTACTCGTGCAGCTCGTCCTCGAGCTGGCGCACGCGAGCACGGAGCTTTTCGTTTTCGCGCTCACGCTCCTCGGCACGCTCCTTCATATCGAGGATACGCACCACGCCGGCAAGGTTGATACCCTCGTCGGTCAGCTGGTTGATGAGCTCCAGGCGCTCGATATCGGCACGCGAATACAGACGCGTGTTGCCGCCCGAGCGCTGGGGGTTCACCAGGCCCTTGGACTCGTAGACGCGCAGAGTCTGCGGATGCATGCCGGTCAGCTCGGCCGCCACGCTGATCATGTACAGCGGTTTGTTCCTATTGTCCTCGGCCATGCTACCTGACCCCTTTCCGTCTCGTTATCGTCCATCATAAGCCCGCGGGCGCGGGCGTGCGCCGCGACCGCCCTAGTACGTCGCCTTGTAACGATTGACCTTCTCGCGATAGTCGCGCGTGTCGGCCTCGCGCAGCTTGGTCATGGCATCGCGCTCGTCATCAGACAGGTTCGTGGGAACCTGCACCTTGATCTCGACGAGCAGCGCGCCCGTACGGCCACGGTGCTTAACGTCGGGCGCGCCCATCTCCTTAAAGCGGAACTTCTTGCCCGTCTGGGTACCCGCGGGCACCTTCAGACGAACCGTCGCACCAGCGGGCGTCGGCACGTCCACCGTGCAGCCGAGCGCCGCCTCGTAGACCGAGACCGGTACCTCCATGGTCACGTCGGCACCTTTGCGCTTAAACAGCGGGTGCTCCTCCACATGCGTGGTCACGACCAGGTCGCCACGCTCGCCACCCGCAACTCCGTACTCGCCGCGACGCTTGTAGCGTAGCTTGCCGCCGTCGACCGCGCCCGCAGGCACCGAGACCGTAATGGTCTGCTGCTCGCCTGTCGAGGGAATGCGATAGGTGACTTTGTGCGTCACGCCGCGAAACGCGTCCTCGGCCGTCACATCGACGGTCAGCGACAGGTCGCCGCCCTTGCGCGCGCGGTTGCGACCCGCACCGGCACCGGCAGCGCCCGCAGCCCCGGCAAAGCCCGAGCCCCAATCGCTGCCCCAAGCGCCGTTGCCGCTAAAGATGCTGTCGAAGATATCGCCCCAGCCACTGGCGCCCGCGCCGGCACCGTAGCCACCGCCATACGCGCCGCCCGCGCCCGGCATGCCGCCGAACATGAGCATCTGGTCGTACTCTTTGCGCTTTTTCTCATCCGAAAGCGTCTCGTAGGCCTCGCTAATTTCCTTGAACTTGGCCTCGTCGCCGCCGGCATCGGGGTGATATTTTTGCGCGAGCTTGCGAAACGCGCTCTTGATCTCTTTGTCGGAGGCGCTCTTGGATACGCCCAGGATGTCATAGAAGGTTTTGCCTGCAGCCATCGTAGCTCCTCTCCTGTTACATCCGCCGTCCCTGCGGACGGCGGCTCATGCTGTCACATGGCACTTGGCCAGAAAGGGCCCCGGGTGTTGCCCCGGGGCCCTTCTCAATTACTCCTCGGTGCTCTCGGCCGTATCGGCCGTAGCATCCTCGGGCGCCGCTTCGGGCTCCGGTGCGGGGCGCTTCTCGCCACCGTAGGTCACCGTCACCATGGCGGAACGCAGGATGCGATCCGCCATGCGGTAGCCCTTCTGGTACACATCGTTGACGGTCTCGTCGTACTGCGATGCGTCCTCGACACGCCCCACAGCCTGGTGCTCGAGCGGATCGAACGCCTCGCCCTTGGGGTCTATGGGCTCAACGCCCTCGTGCGCAAACACATCGAGCAGCTTGGCATGCACCGCGTCAACGCCATCGACGAACTGCTTAAAATCGTCGGAAAGCTCCTGGCCACGGG
This sequence comes from uncultured Collinsella sp., assembly GCA_900551625.1. GTDB lineage: Bacteria > Actinomycetota > Coriobacteriia > Coriobacteriales > Coriobacteriaceae > Collinsella. Next base: position 951 of record URWZ01000116.1, on the reverse strand, counting down.
CATGGTCAATTGCACGCTCGATATCGTCAACCACCGGCAGCAGCGCAGTGACGAGCTTCTCGGTCGCGCGCTCGCGCTCGGCGATGCGCTCGTTGGCGGTGCGGCGACGGAAGTTCTCCCAGTCGGCCTGCAGACGGGCGGTGCGCTCGGTGGCGTCCTTTGCCTTGTCCTCGGCGGCCTTCTGAGCCTCTGCCGCAGCATCGAGCTCGCTGCGCACGTCGGCAAGCTCCTTTTGGGCCTGCTCGAACTTGAGCTTAAAGTCGTTGTCGGCGGCTTCCTCACCGGCGCGGATAGCAGCTTCCACCATCTCGTCCTCGGTCATCGTCGCCTCCTTGTTGGAATCCTCTACCTGGTTCTCGGCAGCCTCGGCGGCCTCGGCCTCGTTGGCCTCGGTATCGTCGACGGCCTCTACGGGAATCTTCACGTCCTTCTCCTCAGAGTCAACGGGGGCGGCGCCAGCGGCAGCCGCCTCCGTGCGAGCTTTACGGGCGGACATGATTACTTGTCCTCGTCGTCCACAACCTCGTAGTCGGCGTCGACAACGTCATCGTCGGCAGGCTGGGCACCGGCGGCGCCGTCAGTCTGCTGCTGAGCGTCGGCGTAGACAACCTGAGCCAGCTCGTAGGCCACGGACTGCAGGGACTCGCCAGCGGCCTTGATGGCCTCGACGTCAGAGCCCTCGAGCGCCTTCTTGGCGTCGGCGATAGCGGCCTCGGCCTTGGACTTCACGTCAGCGGAAACCTTGTCGCCCAGCTCGTTGAGGGTCTGCTCGGTGGAGTAGCACAGGCTGTCGGTCTGGTTGCGAACCTCGACCTCTTCCTTCTGCTTCTTGTCCTCCTCGGCATGAGCCTCGGCATCCTTGACCATACGATCGACCTCGTCGTCAGACAGAGCGGTGGAGCCGGAGATAGTGATCTGCTGCTCCTTGCCGGTGCCCTTGTCCTTAGCGGA
>URWZ01000115.1 GCA_900551625.1 uncultured Collinsella sp. | reverse complement strand
CACACTGCATATCGTCGGCAGCGTCAGATGTGTATAAGAGACAGCGCGCTCGTTTGCCCTTCCGCCTGCGATATGGGAGATAAAACCTACCAAAATAAACCTGTCCCTTTTTGGCAGGTTCACGAGAGAGCGGGGATGACATGGCAACGGCATACGGATATGCGCGCGTGAGTTCGCGCGACCAAAATCTGAATCGGCAGCTGGATGCGCTGAGCGCCTATGGCGTGGAGCCGGAGAACATTTTTGCCGACCACGCCAGCGGCAAGGACTTCGACCGCCCTCGCTATCGTGAGCTGTTGTGCGCGTTGAGGGATGGGGACGTGCTGGTGGTGCTTTCTATCGATCGGCTGGGTCGCAACTATAGCGAGATTCTCGAGGAATGGCGGCGCATAACTAAAGAGCTCGGCGCCGCCATCGTGGTGCTGGACATGCCGTTGCTCGATACGCGTGCGAGAGATTGCGGCGGATCGGATGTGACCAGCACGCTGATCGCCGATATCGTTTTACAGCTGTTGAGCTATGTGGCGCAGGTGGAACGAGAGAACATCCACCGTCGTCAGGCGGAGGGAATTGCGGCGGCGCGGGCGCGCGGCGTGCGTTTTGGTCGACCCCGCAAGCCGTGCCCTCCGCAATTTGAACGAGTGCGCGATATCTATGAGGCGGGCAATATTACCCGGAGTCAGGCGGCAAAGCGCCTAGGTGTGTGCGTGGGGACCTTCGATCGCTGGATGCGCGAGACGGAGTAGGGGACCGCAGCCATCTGGCGCCTTGTTTTGAACATTTGGGATTCCGCTATGGCGACGGCGACATTTGGGGGTACACTCGCTGCTGCTCAATAACAGACGGAGGTTAGCTCTTGGCGCGCGCGAAGCATATAGTCGGATGGATATCGGTTGTCCTGCTTGTCGCGACGCTGGCAAGTATTTGGATGCTGACGGAGCAGAGCGTGGAGCAGACGTCGTCGCTCAGCGAGTCTACCGCGCACGTGGTGGAGGGGCAAAGCGCCAGTGCGCAGCCCGAGACTGCGGGGGAGACCCAGACGGGAGATGCCGTCGGGGACGCGGGCTCAACGGCTGCCGTCGCCCACCCCGACCCGCTTGTCCCCGTCCGCACGTGGATGGGCACCAACATCCGTCGTGTCGCCCATACCGTAGAGTTCTTCTTTGTTGGGCTGTTTGCCTCGTTGGCGGCGGTGTGCTTGGATAAACGCATGTCGCTCACCCGATTGCGGTGTGTGCCCGTCCTGGCCTTTTGCGCCGTTTGCTCCGTCGGCGATCAGGTGCATAAGATTTTTGTTCCCGGCCGTCATTTTGACGTTATCGACTTAGGCTTTGACGCCGCGGGTTACGTTGTCGCCATGCTGTTGGTGCTGCTGGCGGCCGCGCTGGCTCGGCGCGCGACCTGTCCCATTGGCGCCCATGCGAGACGTTAACCTCAAGATGGAAAACCGCGACCGCCTGTACGTCGGCGCTGGCTACAATATCGGCATCGGTCGCAGATGGCCATCGATGCGCTGTTTGCCAGACACTTGTCTTTTCTAAGAAGGGAATCCCCATGGCAGTGCTGTTTGTTGAATATCCCAAATGCTCGACGTGTAAAAAGGCCAAGGCCTGGTTGGACGAGCATGGGGTTGAGTACGTCGATCGCGATATTGTTACAGACAATCCTTCGGCTGAGGAACTTGCGGCCTGGATTGCGCGTTCGGGGCTGCCGGTGCGACGCTTCTTTAACTCGTCGGGCATGAAATATCGAGAGCTGGGCCTGAAGGCGCGCCTGGATGCGGGTATGACGGACCAGGAATGCTGCGAGCTGCTGGCGACCGACGGCATGCTGGTTAAGCGTCCGCTACTGGTGGGCGACGACTTTGCGATCCCCGGCTTTAGGGAAGCGGCTTGGACCGAGGCGTTGCTGTAGCGGCTGCGGAAAGTGCGTCCCATTTTGAGTGCTGATTCTGGGATGTGCTTTCCGGTTGAGCGCTCTATCGGAAATGACATCCCGTTTCGAGCGCTGATTCTGGGACACGGCTTCCGGTTGAGGGCTCTACGGGAAAGTGGGGACCAGTTTGAGCTTGAAATCTGGGACGCACTTTCCGCCAGCGGGCCTGCCCCGGTCAGTCCTTCAGCTGCGCCCATTCGTGTGGGTCGTAGATCTTTACGTGCTTGTCGGGCGTGCCGCTCCAGTACTCTTCGTCCATAAAGGGCAGATATGCCTGAATGCCGGGGCAGATAAACGGAATCCGTTGCCGCTGCAGGCGCTCGCGCTGCCGCTGCTCCAGGTTCGTCTCGGATATGACGGTCGGCATGCCGGACAGCTCGACGAGGCTTGCCTGGATGCGCTTGAGGTCGGGGAGCGCCGCATGCCATGACGTCCGCATGATCAAAAATGAGGCACGGCGGTAATTTGCCTGCATCACCGTGATGGCGGGGCGCAGCGTGGGATGGATTTTGTCCCGTTCGGGCCAAAGGTCGGCAGTGATCTCGAGGCCCAGGGTCTCCCATAGGTAATCAAGCTCTTCGTCCATGGCGCCTCGATATCTACGCGATCATTGATACTTCGATTGTGTTGCCTGGTGCTATCGTTTTCGCAGTAGAATCTGCCAACGGTTGACGGCTACCGCTCGCGGCGTTTTGCCCTTCGTGTACAGCGGTCGGCTTCACAGGTCCTTCACGGGTTGGACGAAATTAGGCCAATTTGACCGAATTTCAAAAAAGTCAAAATTGGGGCTTGCGTCATGGCGTGACTTCCCGTATATTTCTTTCTTGCGCAAAGGCACAGCCGAGCGCAGCGATGCAGTCATTGGGATGTCGTCTAATGGCAGGACAGCGGATTCTGGTTCCGTCAATGGGGGTTCGACTCCCTCCATCCCAGCCATTGCATTTGCTACATATGGCCCGTTCGTCTAGCGGTTTAGGACGCCGCCCTCTCAAGGCGGAGATCACCAGTTCGAATCTGGTACGGGCTACCACAAAATGAACGCCCGGGCCTCGCAAGAGACCCGGGTTTTGTGTATTCACCACACACGCGGCATTTGTCGCGTTTCGTCCGGTTTGAGGAGTGGCCATGGACCTGCCCATCAGCTTGCAAGACATTACGTATGCCGAGAATTACCTGGCGCAGGGAGACTTGGCAACGGCGACGCCGCTGTTGGAACGTCTGGTTGAGCTCGCCGAGGAGTATATCGATGCCGAGTGCAAGACGGAGGAGAACCGCCAGTACTTTAGCTTCGATAGCAAGTTTGAGCGTCTGGCCTACCGTCGCGTGGAAAAAGATCCGCGCGAGCTGGTGCAGGTCGAGGTGCCCTTTGATCGCCTGTATTCCGACATGGCGTTTGCCTACATTCGCCAGCAGGATTATGTGAGTGCTCGCAACGCCTTGATGCAAGCCGTGCGCTGGGACCCCATGAACTGCAACTACCGCCTGGATCTTGCCGAGCTATTCCGCGCCCTCGAGGACAAGCAGGAGTGGGCTTCGCTTTCGTTTTCGGTGTTAGAGCGTGCGAGCGACGGCAAGTGCGCCGCTCGCGCCTACGCCAACTTGGGCCAGTATTTCCTTGAGCCCGAGACCGAGAACGTCTCGGCGGCCGTGGCTTGCGCGCGCCTGGCGCTGCGCTTGGCCCCTGGCGATACGCATACGACACGCCTGCTCAACAAGATTCATACTGCCTATCCCGATGCCGCCGAGGAGAGCGACGAGCACGTGATGGGCGAGCTGGCGTTGCAGGGCGTACCGACCTCGCCTTCGGCCGAGATTGCCATTTGCCTGATTATGTGTGCGACCGACGCTGCGAGCGACGGTGATAAGCAGGAGGCTACGCGCCTGACGGTCCGTGCCCGCGATCTGGTGGGCGAGGAGGCATGCGCGGCGATCATTAAGCTGGTGCGCGAGAGCGATGCCGAGCTCAACGCCGAGCGCAAGGCAAAGCGCACGGGCGACGACAAGGGGGCCGACGGCGTCAAGGAGGCCGGCGATGCCCAGTAAGCGCGAACGCAAGCTCATTTCCAAGAATCGCTCGGCGCATCACGAGTACTTTATCGACGAGACGTTCGAATGTGGCATTGAACTGAGCGGTACCGAGGTCAAGTCGATTCGCGAGCGCGCCTGTCAGATCACTGACACTTTTGCGCTGATTCGCGGCGGCGAGTGCTGGCTGGTGGGGTTGCATATTCACCCTTACAGCCATGGTGGCGTGTGGAACCGTGATCCCGATCGCCGGCGCCGCCTGCTGCTGCATCGCAAGGAGATCGATTTTCTTGACGGCAAACTGCGCAACCGCGGCTATGCGCTGGTGCCGTTGGAGCTCTACTTTAATACCGACGGCCGCGTAAAGCTGCTGCTGGGCCTGGGCCGCGGCAAAAAGCTCTACGACAAGCGCGAAGACATGGCAAAACGCGACGTTCAGCGCGAAATCGATCGCGCGCTTAAGGAGCGTAATCGCTGACCACCCTTCATAAGTTGCGGTGGAATACGGACTGTTTTGCCTGTTTGAGGGGCTATTCAGTCCCTATTTCACCGCAACTGCGGGCGTCTCATCTTGCTTGCTGTTCTGACACATATGTCTCAAAGGTGGTGTCTGTTATGGGCGCCGCCTTTTTTGTGGGTACATACATCCATGAGGTTCCAACCCGGGTTAGGGGAGTGGTCGTTATGGACAAAACTGCGTTCTTTACGATGCCGAGCGGCCTGTATGTGGTGAGTGCTGCGGCCGACGGGCTACGTGCCGGCTGCGTCATCAACACGGCGGTGCAGGTGACGTCCGCGCCGCCGCGCATTTCGGTTGCCGTGAACAAGGAAAATGTCACGTCTGGTGTTATCTCGTCTGCCAAGGCCTTTGCACTGACCGTGATCGATCAGACGGCCGATATGCTCTATATCGGCAACTTTGGCTTCCGCACCAGCAGCGATTATGACAAGTTTGCCAAGTACGAGACCCGTGAGACCGCTCTGGGCATGCCCTATGTGCCCGAGCACGCGGCGGCCTTGTTTAGCTGCCGTTTGATTGACACTGTTGACGTGGGCACACACTTGCTCTTTATTGGCGAGGTCGAAGATGCCGAGCGTCTGAGCGGTGAGACTCCGTTGACCTATGACTACTACCACAAGGTGCTGAAGGGCAAGACGCCGCCCAAGGCGTCTTCGTACCAAGGGTAGAAATGCTGCAAAACTACTTGCATAATATTATTGAGAATATATACTAATAAGTAAGTACACCAGCAGTCACGTTCGAGAGGAGAACATCATGGCTGAGGAGAAGAAGACGTATAAGTTCGTGTGCACCGTTTGCGGTTATGAGGTTGAGGTCGACACGCCCGAGCTGCCCGAGGATTACGTGTGCCCGGTGTGCGGCGTCGGTCCCGATCAGTTTGAGCTCGTCGAGGAGTAACTCGTAGACACACGACTTGCAGCAACACATAGCTCTGTCCAAGGGTCTCGGTCGGATATTTCGGCCGGGGCCCTTTTCCTCCGTCCCCAAGGGATTGCGGCTGCTGTTAGCCGATCATGTCTGTCGTGAGTCCGGCCGACCTTTTGTCTTAATCTGTAACATCTAACGGCTCAAAACGGGTCTATCTGTTACAGATTGAGACAAAAGGTTGGAGCTGAAGAAATGTCTCGATCTGTAACATCTAGCAGTGGAAAATGGGTCCACTTGTTACAGATCGAGACAATTCAAAACCTGTCTCTTATACACATCTCCGAGCCCACGAGACGCTACGCTATCTC
>URWZ01000114.1 GCA_900551625.1 uncultured Collinsella sp. | reverse complement strand
ATCTACACACTGCATATCGTCGGCAGCGTCAGATGTGTATAAGAGACAGCACCAAGCTGCCGAGATGTACGCCACGGCGAAGCCCTCTGCCATCATTGGCTGGGGTATGGGCGTATGCCAGCAGAAGCAGAACCTGAAGACGGTGCACACCATCGCCTCCATCGCCTGCGTTGCCGGCCAGATCGGCAAACCCAATTCCGGCCTCGCGCCCGTGCGTGGCCAGAACAACGTCCAGGGCTCCTGCGATATGGGCATGCTGCCCAACCTGTACCCTGGCTACCAGAAGGTCACCGACCCGGCAGTGCGTGCCAAGTTTGCCAAGGCTTGGGGCGTACCCGAGGAAAAGCTCCCGCTCGAGGAGGGCTACAAGCTCACCGACCTGGGCCACCTGGTCGACGAGGGCAAGGTGCACTGCTTCTACAACTACGGCGAGGACCCGGTGCAGACCGAGCCCGATTCGGCCGGTATGCGCAAGACGCTCTCCGAGCTGGATCTGTTTATTTGCCAGGACATCTTCATGACGCAGACGACCATGCTCGCCGACGTCATCCTGCCCGCTACCTCTTGGGGCGAGCACGAGGGTGTCTTTACCGCATCCGACCGTAGCTTCCAGCACTTTGACGCGGCTGTTCCGCCCAAGGGCGAGTGCCGCCACGACTGGGAGATCTTCGCGGACCTGTCCACGCGTATGGGCTATCCCATGCACTACGACAACACCGAGCAGATCTGGAACGAGTGCATTAGCCTGTGCCCCAACTTTGTGGGCGCGACCTACGAGAAGATGGCTCCCGAGGGCGGTTACGCCCAGTGGCCGGTCAAGAGCACCGATGTGAACGACCACGGTACGCCCGACATGTTCGCTGGTGGCAAGTTCACCACCAAGGACGGCCGCGCCAACCTGATGGCGCACGACTGGGAGGCGCCCTCCGAGCTTCCCGACGATGAGTACCCGCTCATTCTGTGCACCGTCCGCGAGGTCGGTCACTACAGCTGCCGCTCGATGACCGGCAACTGCAAGACGCTGGCGCTGCTCGCCGACGAGCCCGGCTTTGTCCGCATGAATCCCGCGGACGCCGATGCGCGCGGCATCAAGAATGGCGACATCGTCTCGATCCACAGCCGCCGCGGCCAGGTATACAGCCGCGCCGACGTGAGCGATCGCATCAACAAGGGCACGGTCTACATGACCTACCAGTGGTGGATCGGCAAGTGCAACGAGCTGACCATGCACAAGGTCGACCCGGTCTCGCATACGCCCGAGGACAAGTTCTCCGCCTGCCAGGTCGACGCTATCGCCGACCAGGTTTGGGCAGAGGGCGAGGTGGAGCGTCAGTACACCGAGCTCAAGCAGGCTCTGGTGGACGCCGCCGCTCCCCAGGACGTTGAGCCTGGCGCCGCCAAGTTCGACGACGAGAAGCACGTGAATCAAATCGTGTAGTCCCGTTCTCGTTGGCTTTTTGGGCCGGGCGTCCCGTACGTTCGGGAGCCCGGCCCGTTATTTTGAAAGGAAGTGGGGATGAACCGCTTCATCGACATCAACCCGGAGAGGTGCATCGGCTGCGGAACATGCCAGTCCGCCTGTGCCGACGCCCACCGGATGCAGGGTCTTCAGGATACGCCGCGCCTGGCGCTCGTGAAGACCGGCGGTATTTCGGCCGCCCTTGCCTGCCACCATTGCGAGGGTGCCCCCTGCGTCGAGGTCTGCCCGGTGAATGCCATCGAGCACGATGGCGACCGCATCCACGTCAAGGAGCAGGAGTGCATCGGGTGCAGGCTGTGCGCCATCGCGTGCCCCTTCGGTGCCATCCATCCCGATGGCACGTCTATCGCCGGTGTCGCAGGCATGTGCGACCCGACGCCTTCGTATCCTAAGTCCCTGAGCAGCCTGCTTACGTGGGCTCCTGGCCAGTACACCTGCGCTGTCAAGTGCGACCTGTGCGCCTTCGATCCGGAAGGCCCGCATTGTGTGGCGGCGTGCCCCACCAAGGCACTGACCGTCATGGGCGGCGCGGCCGATCGCGAGCTCGACGAGGCCAAGCGCCTGCGCTCGATCGAAAACGGTCCGTCCGTCGACGTTACCGCTGTGGCCCAGGGTCTGTCCGAGAAAGCAGAAGGGAGCGTAAACAATGGATAGCATGACGCTGTTTATCGCATCGCTTGCCGTCTCGTGCATCGGTGCGCTCGCCTCGGTTCTGCTGATCAAGGCCGATAACGCCGCCAAGACCGCCGGCTGCCTTATCGGCGCCGTCGCCGCGGTGCTTTCGTTTGTGGCCGGTGTCCAGGCCGTGCTGGGCGATGTCACGTCGGTCGACACCATCGTGTTCTTCCCGTTTGCCCATTTCCAGCTGCTGCTCAATCAGCTGTCCGGCCTGTTCGTGGCGCTCATCTCGGTGCTCGCGTTTGCCGGTTCGATCTACGGTCTCAACTACTTTGATGAGTACCCGGGCAAAAAGGGCCGCGCCGGCTTCTTCTTTAACACCTTTGTGGCGTCCATGATGCTCGTCATCACCGCCGACAACGTGTTTTGGTTCCTGGTCGCCTTTGAGCTCATGTCGCTGACCTCGTACTTCCTGGTCGTGATCGAGGAGAACGAGAACTCCATCCATGGCGGTTGGCTCTACTTTGTGATCGCGCACGTGGGCTTTGTGCTCATCATGGCGAGCTTCCTCACCATGACCAACTTCGCCGGTGGCTCGTTTGCCTTTGCGGATTTCCGCGCCACGCAGTTTAGCCCCGCGGTCGCATCCGTGTGCTTCGTGCTCGCCTTCTTTGGCTTTGGCGCCAAGGCCGGTATCATCCCGCTGCACGGCTGGCTGCCCAAGGCACATCCCGAGGCGCCGTCCAACGTGTCGGCCCTCATGTCCGGCGGCATGATCAAGATCGGTATCTTCGGCATCCTCAAGGTTGGTCTCGACCTGCTCTCCGCCTCGGGCGTTCAGGTCTGGTGGGGCCTTATGGTCATGGTCTTCGGCGCGATCTCGTCGGTCCTCGGCGTGGCATTCGCCCTGCAGGAGCATGACATCAAGCGCCTGCTGGCCTATCACTCCGTCGAGAACATCGGCATCATTCTGCTCGGCGTCGGCGCTTCCATGGCCGCCATGGCACTCAACTCGGTCGGCATCGCCGTCCTGGCTCTGATGGCCGCCCTCTACCACACGTTTAACCACGCGATGTTTAAGGGCGAGCTGTTCTTGGGCGCCGGTGCACTGCTGTACTCCACGGGCACGCGCAATATGGAGAAGATGGGCGGTCTGTTCCGTCGTATGCCGGCAACGGCCATCTGCTTCCTCGTCGGCGCTCTTGCCATCTCGGCCATCCCGCCCTTCAACGGCTTTGTGTCCGAGTGGTTTACCTACCAGTCGCTGTTTAACGCTGCCATGCAGGGCGACAAGGCCGTCATGATCGTGGCCGTGTTCGCTGCCGTCGCGCTTGCCATTACCGGCGCGCTGGCTGTCACGTGCTTCGTCAAGGCCTATGGCGTCTCCTTTGCCTCCGCGCCCCGCTCCGAGGCCGCGGCCAATGCCAAGGAGGTTCCCGCCCCCATGGTGTTTGCGCAGGGGCTGCTTGCGGCCATCTGCGTCGTGCTGGGCATTGGCGCTCCCGTGATCGCGCCCGTGCTGGTCGATGTCGCCGCGTCCGTGCTGCATCCGTACGGTGGCGTGTTCGCCGCCGAGGGCATGGAGCTCATGAACCAGTACTCCGGCGCTGCCACCTCCACGCCCGCGATCGCCATTGCGCTCGTGGTGCTCGTCGGCCTTGCCTGCGGTTATCGCAAGCTCAAGACCGTCGGCAAGGTGCAGAAGTCTCAGCCGTGGGCATGCGGTTATGCTCCCAACGAGCATATGCCCGTCGTGGCCACGACCTTTGCCTCCGAGGTGTCCTGGTTTATGCAGCCGCTCTACACGCTGCGTGACCGCTGCACGGCCGTCTGCTGGTCCATCGCACACTTCTTCCAGAAGCTCACCGGTGTGGCCGAGGCTGTGGAGCCCGTACCCGACAAGGTTCTCGTCGATGCCCCGCATAAGGGTGTCGAGAAGCTCGCCGATCTCGCGACTAAGCTCGAGGGCGGCAACTACAGCATCTATATCTGCTACATCGTCGCGGCACTCGTGGTGTTCCTCGTGCTCGCCGTGCAAATGGGTTAAGGAGGGGAGAGCATGAACAACATCGTACTTGCCGTTCTGCAGGGCGTGGTCGTCATGGCCGTCGCACCGTTCTTCTCCGGTCTCGGCCGCGTGATCCGCGCCAAGATGCACAACCGTCGCGGCCCCAGCATCATGCAGGACTACCGCGACCTGGCCAAGCTCTTTGCGCGCCCCGAGTCCCAGAGCGAGGATGCGAGCTTTGCGCTGCGCATTATGCCGCCGCTGTTCTTCGCCGTCGCCTTTATGCTCGCGATGGGTCTGCCGCTCTTTACGGCACAAAGCCCCATCCCGGTCTTTGGTGACGCCATCACCATCATGTACAGCCTGGCGCTCGCCCGTTTCTTCTTCGCCCTCTGCGGTGTGGATTCGTCCAACGCTTACGCCGGTATCGGCGGCGTCCGCGAGCTGCTCATGAGCGTGCTCATCGAGCCGTCCATGCTGCTGGCGCTGTTTGCCGCCGCCCTGGTGTGCGGCTCCACCGACATCGCCACCATGGGTCAGCACATCATGACGGGCGCCATCGACGCGCCGGTCGCCGTGATCCTCGCCGGCATCGCCTTTGCGATTGCCTGCTACATGGAACTCGGCAAGCTGCCCTTTGATCAGGCCGAGGCCGAGCAGGAGCTTCAGGAAGGCCCGCTCGCCGAGCTTTCCGGCCCGTCGCTCGCCATGGCCAAGCTCGCCATGTCCATGAAACAGGTCCTGGTCGTCGCCTGGTTCTGCGCGATCTTCGTCCCCTGGGGCGAGCCCGCGGCCGTGGGTATCGCGGCCGTTCTGGGCGCGGTTATCTTCCTGGTGAAGTGCCTGATCGACTTTGTCGTGTGCGGCGTGATCGAGAACTCCTGCTCGCGCTCGCGTTTTAAGGTGCTTGGCAATCAGACCTGGGCCGTCGTGGGCATCGCCGTTCTGGCGTTTGTCTTCGTGGTCGTCGGCGTGTAGGAGAAGGGAGAAACAATGTCATTTGCAGTCAGTCTGTCCCTTCTCGGCTTGGTCGCTATTGCGGCCCCGATGGTGGCCTCGGTGCTCGTCGCCCTGTTCCCCCGTCCGTACGCCAAGTGGTTCAGCGTTTTGGGTGCCGCCGTCTCGACGGTCTGCACCGTCGCCCTCGCCGCGAATTTCGCTGGCGCCGGCATGCCCGACACGCAGGTCCCCCTGATCTCGTTTGGGCAGACCCTCGTCATGGGATTCACCTTCGATCGCATGAGCACACTGCTCGCGCCCGCCTTTGTGGGTATCGGCCTGCTTGTCGTGATCTATTCGATTCCCTATATGAGCGAGAATAACCGTGAGCATCCCGACGCACCGCGTCGTCGCTTCTACGCGTACCTCGCGACCTTCATCGGCGCCATGGCCGGCCTTGTGTACAGCTCGACCCTTTTGGGCCAGCTCGTGTTCTTTGAGATCACGGGTGCGTGCTCTTGGGGCCTCATTAGCTACTACATGTCGCCTACCGCCAAGAAGGCCGGCATGAAGGCCCTGATTATTACGCATATCGGTGCGCTCGGCCTGTATCTGGGCGCCGCCATCGTGTTTGCCCACACCGGCACCTGTCTCTTATACACATCTCCGAGCCCACGAGACGCTACGCTATCTCG
>URWZ01000113.1 GCA_900551625.1 uncultured Collinsella sp. | reverse complement strand
GAGATAGCGTAGCGTCTCGTGGGCTCGGAGATGTGTATAAGAGACAGCTGCCAACCGATCTGCCAGATTGCGCACGCGCGGATCCAGGCGCGCAGCACCCGGGTTGACGAAGAAGCGGGCCGTACAGTCCATAATGCGACCGGTGATGACCAGGTCGTTGTCGCGCAGCGTGGCGCCCGTGGCAGTAATATCCACGATGCGATCGGTCATGCCGACGATGGGGCCCAACTCGATGTTGCCGTGCAGTGAAACGATGTCGGCGTTCACGCCGCGCTCGGCATACCAGGCACTCGCGATGCGCGGGTACTTGGTGGCCACGCGAAGCGACCCGCGGCGGGCATAGTTGCGCTCGGCCTGACCGACGCGCCATGCGGGCTCCGCCTCGATAAACGTGCACAGGCCATAGCCCAGGTCGACCAGCTGCAGCAGGTTGAGGTCGGCCTCGATGAGCGAGTCCCAGCCGCAGATGCCGCAATCGGCACCGCCGCAGCCCACAAAAGCGGGCGCATCGCTGGGACGCACGATGACAAACTCGATATCGCCGACCGCGCCCTCGCCGGCACGTGTGTCGCGGCCGCGCACGATCAGGTGACGGCCGGGGTCACGCAGCTCAGAGACGTCCAGGCCCGCGGTCTCGAGCACGTCGAGCGTGTCGGCCTTAAGCGAGCCCTTGGGCACGGCGATGCGCAGCGGGCCCTCGGCGCCACGGCCCGCGGCGTAATCGCCGTCGGAAGCGGCATCCTCGGCCGAGGTGCGCGCGGCCTCCAGACGCTCGAGCGAAAAGGCGAAGCCCGCCGACGGCACTTCGATGCCGTCGCCAAATGCGCCGGTAAAAATGGAATCGTAGCGTCCGCCCGAACCGACCGGATCGGGCAGTCCGCCGGCATAGGCCTTAAAGACCAGGCCCGTGTAGTAATCAAACGAGTTCATGATGGAGAAGTCGAAGGACAGCACCTGGGCGTCCTCGGGAGCCAGGCCCTCGACCAGGGCACGCAGCTCGCGCGTGAGCGGCGCGACAATGCCCGCCGCCGCCAGCAGCGCGTCGACGCGGTCGAGCACCTCGGCACCACCGTGCAGGCGCGGCAGCTCGCTAATGGCGACCTTAACGGCCTCGGACTCGGCGCTTTCCGCCACGCGGGCATCGAGGCCCACGAAGTCGTTGGCGTGCACGCAGCGCAGGGCCTCAGCGGCCAGCTCGCGATCCTCGCACGCCACGAGCAGTTCCTTAAACGGACGCACGCTACCTGCGATAATGCGCGCATCGGGCAGTGCCAGCTTACGCACGGCCTCGGCCACGAGCGAGACGATCTCGACATCGCCCGCGGTATCGCCCGCACCGATAAGCTCAAAGCCCAGCTGTGTAAACTGACGCGAGCCACCGGCATTGCGCCGGCACTCGCGAACCACCGGTGCCTCGTAGCGAAGGCGCAGGGGCAGGTCGGCCGCGCGCATGCGGGTCGAAACCAGGCGCACGATCGGCAGCGTGTTGTCGGGACGGACCACCAGCAGGCGACCGTCATCATCAAAGAGCTTAAACGGCGTGTCCGCAATGCGGCCGCCCTCCTCGAGCGAACCCTTGTCCTCGAGCAGCGGCGTTTCGACCGGCAGGTAATGATGCTCCCTAAAGCAGCCCTTCACCGTACATGCAATCTCCTCGCGCGCCTGAGCCTCCTCGGGCAATATGTCCCGGAATCCCCACGGTGTGGCCGTCATCTGGTGAGCCTCCTCATGCTGTGTTTCATATAGAACGAAAGACCGGCATAGCTCCGCCGGTCTTCTGGGTACTTTAGCATACTAGAGTATTTGCGGGGAGAATCGTCCTCCTCGGCTCACACCGTATTCATTTGGAAACATAGGGCAAGCGGTTAGCAGCAGTCTCTTGTCACAACGCAAAAAGGGCGCCCGCGCAATTGCGGACGCCCTTGTGCAGGATCGAGATATCAACCAGCCAAGATATCGGACCCGTGACCAGCTCTTAGTAGTCGAACTGGTGGTAGTAGCGGCGGTACTTGAGGTTGTGCTTGGTGACCAGCTCGTAGTTGCGCGCGAGGCGGTCGGTGGTCAGCACGGACAGGATCCACGGCGACACGATGACGCGGAAGTCGTCGTCCAGGCCCGGGATCGCGTACTCGGCGGTGTCGATGATGACGTAGTCCTCGTCGCCGGTCACGCCGCTGGTGAGGAAGGCGCGGACGCGCTCGTCGAGGGCGCGGCACTCGTCCTCTCCCATGAACAGGAACACCGGGACGCCGGGCTCGAGCAGCTCGAGCGTGCCGTGGAAGAAGTCGTGCGAGGTGATGTGGCGGATGCGCTTCCACTGCATCTCCTCGAGCAGGCACATGGAGTACAGGATGGTCTCGCCCCACAGCGCGCCCGAGCCGATGAACATGGTGTAGTCGGCCAGCGCGTACTTCCTGGCGAGCTCCTCGGCGCGCGGCTCGAAGCGCTTGCGGATGTCGAGCATGTCCTTCCAGATGTCCTTGGTCTGCTCGATGAACAGGTCGAACTTGGGGAAGCAGCCGCGGCGGTTGAGCAGGCGCAGGCCGAAGCAGTCGGCGAGGTAGTAGCCCTTCTCGCAGCCGCCGGCGCCGTGGTCGGAGGCCATCATGACGCAGTTCTCGGCGCCCACGGCCTGGCCGATCTTGCCCTCGGGGTTGGTCATGGCGAAGACGCGCACGCCCATCTCCCTCATCTTGCCGACGGCCTCGAGCACCTCGGGGGTGGTGCCGGACTCGGAGGCGGTCAGCACGACGGACCTGTCGGTCATGCGCTTGTGGCCCATGACGTTCCACTCGGCGGCGTGGATCAGGTAGACCTCGAGGTCGCGGTCGCCGAACTTGTTCATGAGGTACTCGAGCTGCATGAACTCGTCCCAGGTGCCGCCGACGCCCATCAGGAAGACGGCGTCGTAGCCCTCCTCGTGCACGCGGTCGGCCAGGGCGGTCATCTTCTTGCCGGCCTCGTAGACGTTCCTGCCGTCCTCGAGGTAGCCCTCCTGGTCGAAGTGCATGATCTCGATCTTCTCGGTCTCCTTCATGTGTGTCCTCCCATCACATGTGCGCAATTCTATACATCGCGCTTCTTGCTGATACCAATTATAGCCATACGATTGCTTGTTATTTAATACCAATCCAAACTCACGGAGATTTGCGGCGAACGGTCGGTTTCCTCGCCCGAGTGGTATTACAACGCCAATAGTTATCTATTTCGAGCGCTACTGCCAACGGGTTCCCCACAACTCGCCAGCTATAAAAGCGTTGCGCCAGACCCGCCCAAGCGTTTCCGGCGCAACCGCGCAGTTTAGTTATTCGGCTTCCATCTCCGCTGTCACACGGCGATACATCTCGATAACCTGAGTCGTCGCCTTGGACGGATCCTGATAGTAGCGGCCATCACACGTCTCGGCCGAGACATAGCCCGTATAGCCGTGACGCATGAGTGCCTCGAGGTCGGCACGCATATCACGCTCGCCGTCGCCCCAGGCAAGATGCGTCGTGCCGCCGCCCACATCTACAAAGTGGGTGTGAACGATCTTGTCGCCCAAAACCTCAAAGTAGCCGTCGATCGTGTCGCCGGCTACTTCCATGGCGCCAAAGTCGATACAGGCCTTCAGGTTGGGACGATCGACCGCCTCGAGGATGCGCGCGACATCCTGTGCGGTGTTGACCAACACGGACTCCGACGGCTGCAGGGCCTCGAGCGCGACGCGAATACCGCGCGTATCGGCGTAGTCGCACACCGAGCGCAGCATGGCAACGCTGCGGGCCCAGGCGTCCTCAGCCGGCTCGTCCAGATAGGCCCAACCACTCGTCACCAGAATCTGCGGCACGCCCAACTCAACGGCAACGTCGATCACATTCTTAAAGTACGAGAGGATGCGTTTTTGGCCCGCCTCACCGCGCACCGCGACGTTCCACGGCTTGGGGTTGTTCTGCTCGGGGCACACGCACACGATCTTGATACCGTATTGGGCGTCAAGATCGCGAATCTTATCCACCGAATCGTGCTCATGGCAATCCACATACAGGTGCATCGAGCCGGTCCACAGCTCAATATTGCGATAGCCGGCCTCACCTGCAGCCTTAAAAAACGTCTCGATGCTGTAGTAACGATGGTTGATGTTCATGAGCGAAAGCTCGGGTACGACCATAGCCCTCCCCTTTCGTACGGAGTTTTAAAAAACAGGGGGCCGCCGCAGATGCGACAAGCCCCCCAAAGATCGACGCAACCGTTAGACGCGATGGAAGCGCGATTCGAACATATTAGGCAAGCACGCCAAAGTAAGCGCCGATGATGCCCACGACCATGGTGCAGAGGATCAGGACCATCGGGTTGATCTTCTTGGAGAGCAGCCAGTAGTAGAGCCAGAAGGCGGCCATACCGAGCATACCGGGCATGATGCCGTCCAGGATGTCCTGGAGAGTCTGGGCGGAGTCGCCCTGACCGATGGCGATGGGCAACGAAGCCCAGAACATGTCCTTGCTCATGGCGCCGACGACCATAACGCCGACAATGCCGACGCAGGCCATGATCTTTTGCATCAGGCCGGTCTTCTGAGCCTCGTCGAGGAAGCCAATGCCTAGCTCATAACCCTTGATAGCGCCAAAGATACGAATCAGGAACGCCGGGATGTTGTAGACGAGCAGGAAGGCGATGGGGCCAAAGACGTTGCCGGCCTGGCACAGGCTGATGCCCACGGCAGCGGCGACGACGCGCAGGGTGGACAGGAAGAAGGAGTCACCCAGGCCGGAAAGCGGACCCATGAGGGCGGCCTTGATGTCGTTGACGCTCTCGGGCTCAACCTCGCCACGAGCGACCTTTTCTTCCATGGCCATCGCGATGCCACCCACGAAGGGAGCGAGCTGCGGGGTGATGTTGAAGAATGCGCTGTGACGGTGCAAGGCCTCGGCGTAATCATCGGGACGGCCGGCATAGATCTTCTTGAGCATGTTGGCGACCATCAGGCAGAAGGCAATGTTCATCTGCTTGTAGTAGGTCCAGGAGAACTCCATGCCCAGGGCGCCGACGTTGACGGCGCTCTTGACGAGGTCGGAGCGCGTGATCTTGTTCTCGGGACTAGAAGTCATCGTCCTCATCCCCTTCCGCGGAGAGCTGGGGCTGGGCTCCGCCCAGGCCGAGCAGGTCGAACTTGTCGATGCCGATGATGATGGCGATCAGGGCGACGCCCAGGACGGGCACGTTGGCGTAGGAGCACAGCAGGAAGCCCAGGAAGTAGAACGGCACGAGCTGCTTGGTAAGCACCAGACGGCCGAGCATGGCGAAGCCCATGGCAGGCAGGATGTTGGCTGCGACGCCAAAGCCATCGAGGACGAACGTCGGGATGAAGTCGAGCAGGCCCTGAACGGCGTCGGCACCCAGATAGAAGGAGACCGAGCACAGGATAAAGGCCAGGACGACAATCACGAGACCGATAATCCAGTGCATAGCGTAGATACCCTTGAGGTTACCCTTGCTGGCAAAGACGTCGGCACGGTCGACCAGAAGGGGCATACCGGCGTTGATGACGTTCTTAATGGCCAGGCACAGAGTGGCGATGGGCATCGCGAGCGCGATAGCGGCCTCGGTGCTCTGACCCAGCTGAATAGCGAAGGCGCAGGCGAGCACACCGCCAATACACTCATCGGGCGGCACGTAAGCGCCGATGGAGATTGAACCCATGAAGAGCAGCTCGAGGCTCGCACCGATGGCGAGGCCGGACTGCAGGTCCCCGAGGACTATGCCGACGAGCGGGCACAGAACGATCGGGCGGAACGCATAGCTGTCTCTTATACACATCTGACGCTGCCGACG
>URWZ01000112.1 GCA_900551625.1 uncultured Collinsella sp. | reverse complement strand
AGGTCGGATCGGCGCTCGCCGCCACGGCCGCCGTGCTCTTCAAAGCGCTTGCCGCCACGGGACTCACCGCTGCGGGTGTCACGCGCACCGCGGCCCTCGCCGCCGCGACGCTCGCCACGGCCACTGCGCTCGTCATCACGACCGGAACGACGACGGTTGCCCGCACCACGCTTGCCGCCGCGCGAGCCACGGCCCTCGTCCTCGCGCTCAACACGGCGACGACCGCCGCGGTCCTCGTCCTCGCGGCGACGGCGATGTGCCTCGCCCTGGAACTGCTTAGCACGGCGCTCGGCACGGTTGCCGCGCGGGGCTTGCTCGACGGCACCAGCACCACCGCGCTCCTCGGCAGCCACCTCGCGGGCCACGCTCTCCACAGCCTCGTCCACGCGAGCCTGAACGCCCTCGCGCACGCGGGTCTTGCCGCCGCGCTTGGGACGGCTCGGGCGCTCGCCGTCGCCGCGACGCTCGTCGCGACCGCGGTTGGAACGACCGGCCACATCGCCGTAGTCATCGCCGTTGCGCTTGCCATCGCGACGTGCCTGCTCAAGCTTCTTCTTGCTCTTGGACTTGCCGCGCTTGGTCTTCTTCTTCACCTTAAAGGCCGAAGGGTCGCGCTCGGGATCAACCGCAGGCGGGTTGGGACCCACATGCAGGTCGCCGGCCTCGTAGATGTCGGCGGTCTTGTCCATGAGCTTCTCGATCTCGTAGAACTCGTCCACATCCTGCTCGGTCACAAACGTAATGGCCCAGCCCAGCTCGCCGGCGCGGCCCGTACGGCCAATACGGTGGATGTAGTCGGTCGGCTCGGCCGGCACGTCAAAGTTCACGACGTAGCGCACGTCGCTGATGTCGATGCCGCGGGCAAGCACGTCGGTTGCCACCAGCACGTCGACGGTACCGTCGCGGAAGGCCGAAAGGGCACGCTCGCGCTGGGCCTGGCTGCGGTTGCCGTGAATCGCGGCGGCCTTGATGCCCTTGCGCTCCAGACGACGGCAGCAGCTGTCGGCGCGGTGCTTGGTGCGCATAAAGACGATGGTGCGCTCCGGGCCCTCCTTTTTGAGGAACTCGGGCAGCAGGTTGTTCTTGGCCTCGATGGACACCGGGAACACAAACTGGTCGACGGTGTCGGCGGTCGACGTGGCAGGCGCGATCTCCACGCGGGCCGGGTCGCTCACCAGGTCGGTGATCTCGCCCACGGCCTCCTCGTCGAGCGTGGCCGAGAACAGCAGCGTCTGGCGCTCGGCCGGGGTCTCGCGCACAATGCGGCGAACGGCGGGCAAAAAGCCCATGTCGAGCATGCGGTCGGCCTCGTCGAGCACCAGCACCTTAACCTCGTCCAGGTGGCAAGCGCCCTGCTCGATCAGATCGACCAGACGGCCCGGCGTGGCGACCAGGATGTCGCAGCCGTACTTGAGAGCAGCGGTCTGGGGCTTGTAGCTCACGCCGCCCACGACGGTCACGGCGACATGGCCGGTGACGTCGGCGATCTTGCTCGCAACCTCGTCGATCTGCTGGGCAAGCTCGCGCGTAGGGGTGATGACGAGCATCACGGGACCACGGCCGTTGCCCTCGGGCTTCTTGGCACCGCGACGGCGGTTGCGGCCGCCGCGCTCGCGCACGGGTTTGGGAGGAGCGATGTGCTCCAGATTGTTCATGGTCGGCAGCAAGAAGGCGGCCGTCTTGCCGGTGCCGGTCTGAGCGGCGGCAAGCAAGTCGCGGCCCTCGAGCACCACGGGGATCGAACCGGCCTGCACGGGCGTCGGCGCCGTGTAGCCCAGGTTCTCGATGGCACGGAGCATCTCGTCGGAAAGGCCCAGCTCGTCAAAGGCGGGCAGACTCTCGGTAGCGGACTCGACGGCCTGGGCAGCATTGGCCTCATCGGCGGCATCGAAGGCAGCCTGGGTCATGGCCTCGCGGGCCTCGTCCAGGATCTCGGCGTCGGTGACGTCGGATACAGAATTACGCATATGTTGTTGTTCCTTATCTGCACGCGCAATGGGCGCGGCATGCGGCCGCGCAGGCGTGCTTGGTAGTGCGCTAATACATACAAAAACGGGTGCGCACAGAGAGGACGTTGCTCAGCACGCTGGCGATCGCTTTGGCAGCCCTATCACGCGCCGTCCAGACGCAGCAGCTCTAAGCGATGGAGCAGATTCGCCGCCGGTTAGTATACCCGTGCTTCGCATGCCCCCACGTAAACCACAGACGACGAGGCGGACGGGCGAGTCTGGGCCGATTGTCTCGATCTGCAACAGTTGCGGAGCAAAACCGGGTCTACACGTTACGGATCGAGACATTCAGTCAGCCCCTTGGCTAACATCTCGATCTGTAACAGTTAGCTGAGGATTTGGGTTGTAGATGTTACAGATCGAGACAAACCTTCCGACGGATTTTGAATGTCTCGATCTGTAACAGCAAGATGGGAAATTTGGTCCTAGTTGTTACAGATCGAGACGTTTGCTCGGCGGCCCTCCCGTTCGTCTCGATCTGTAACACCTAGACCCTTATTTGCCGAGTATCTGTTACAGATTGAGATGTTTGTGTCCGTGCCAGCCCCGTATCCAGCCGTAGTCCCATATAAACAAACCCCGTGGTAAACTTGACCGAACTGTAAATATTCCGAAAGGTACACCTCAATGTCCAAGTACATCTCTGAGCTCATGTCGCCGCAGCTTATGGGCGTCATCTATGCCTTTGTTGGCTTTATCATCGCCTTGTACGTGCTGTCGGTCGTCTATGTGTTCATCGACGCTCGCCGCCGCGGCGCCAGCGCCTACGTGGCCTGGGGCATCATCGCCCTCATCCCGTTTGTAGGCCTCATCGCCTACCTGGTCCTGCGTCCGCACTCCTACGCGGCCGACCGCGAGGAGCAGGAGCTAGACATGGCCCTGCGCGAGCGCCAGCTTGCCCAGTACGGCACCTGCCCGCAGTGCGGCGCCCCCATCGAGAAGGATTTTGTCGTCTGCCCTGTGTGCGACACCCAGGTTCGCAACGTGTGCCCCAGCTGCCATCGTCCGCTCGACGCGCACTGGAAGGTCTGCCCCTACTGCCGAACTCGCATCCAGTAACGCATCCATCGCCGGGCCGGCCGCAAGCCACGGGCACCGCGCGCCATGCGCAAGCCGCACGCCCCGCTGCCCCGCCCCCACAAGATGAAGCATGCGTAGAAAATCGCCCGCCGTACCATTAAGGTGCGGCGGGCGCTTGTATACCAAGGCAACCTGCCTATAATGATGCAAGTCAAAAACGCCGAGCGCATCGCACACACTTGCATCAGGCATCCGAGAGGAGAAAACATACCCATGAAGGCACTCTACAATGACGGTTCGGTGGCCGAGCTCCCGCAGGACGAGGTCACGCACGTCATCCGCCACTCTGCCGCGCACATCATGGCGCAGGCCATCAAGCGTCTCTATCCCGAGGCCGACTTTGCCTACGGCCCCGCGACCGACAACGGCTTCTACTACGACGTCGACCTGCCCGAGGGCGTCAAGATCAGCGAGGACGACTTCCCCGCGATCGAGGCCGAGATGAAGAAGATCGTCAAGGAGAACCTCAAGTTCACCGTGTACGAGAAGCCCCGCGCCGAGGCCATCGCCCTTATGGAGGAGCGCGGCGAGAAGTACAAGGTCGAGCACATCGGCGACCTGGACGACGACGCCCGCATCACTTTCTACCAGCAGGGCGACTACATCGACATGTGCGTCGGCCCCCACATCTGCTACACCAAGGCGCTGAAGGCCTTTAAGCTCACCGGCGTCTCGGGCGCCTACTGGAAGGGCGACAAGGACAACAAGATGCTCACCCGCATCAACGGCGTCGCCTTTGCCACCAAGGAGGAGCTCGACGAGCACATGCACATGCTGGAGGAGGCCAAGAAGCGCGACCATCGCAAGATCGGCCGCGAGATGGACCTCTTTATGATGCGCGACGAGGCCCCCGGCTTCCCGTTCTTCCTGCCCAACGGCATGATCCTTAAGAACACGCTGCTGGACTACTGGCGCGAGATCCACCACAAGGCCGGCTACGTGGAGATCTCCACGCCGCTCATCATGAACAAGCAGCTGTGGAAGACCTCGGGCCACTGGGACCACTACAAGGACAACATGTACTCCACCGTCATCGACGACGAAGAGTACTGCATTAAGCCCATGAACTGCCCGGGTGGCGTGCTGGTGTACGCCTCCAAGCCGCACTCCTACCGCGAGCTGCCCATCCGCGCCGGCGAGATTGGCCTGGTGCACCGCCACGAGCTGCGCGGCGCCCTGCACGGCCTGTTCCGCGTGCGCTGCTTTAACCAGGACGACGCCCACCTGTTTGTGCGTCCCGACCAGCTGACCGACGAGATCGTGGGTGTGGTCAACCTCATTGACTCCGTGTACCAGAAGTTTGGCTTTAAGTACCACGTCGAGCTTTCTACCCGCCCCGAGGACTCCATGGGTTCGGACGAGGACTGGGCTCGCGCCGAGGAGGGCCTGCGCACCGCTCTGGAGCAGCTGGGCATGGACTACGAGGTCAACGAGGGTGACGGCGCCTTCTACGGCCCCAAGATCGACTTCCACCTGGAGGATTCGCTCGGCCGTACCTGGCAGTGCGGTACCGTGCAGCTCGACTTCCAGATGCCGCTCAACTTTGACCTGGAGTACGTGGACGCCGACGGCACCAAGAAGCGCCCCATCATGCTGCACCGCGTGTGCTTTGGCTCCATCGAGCGCTTCATCGGTATTCTGATTGAGCACTTTGCGGGCAAGTTCCCCACCTGGCTGGCTCCTGTGCAGGTCAAGGCACTTCCGGTTTCCGAGAAGAGCCGCGACTACGCCCACGAGGTGTGCGCCAAGCTGGAGGAGGCCGGCATTCGCGTGGTCTGCGACGACCGCGACGAGAAGATCGGCTACAAAATCCGCGAGGCCCGCAGCATTGACCGCGTGCCCTACATGCT
The DNA here is from genome assembly GCA_900551625.1 of uncultured Collinsella sp. GTDB lineage: Bacteria > Actinomycetota > Coriobacteriia > Coriobacteriales > Coriobacteriaceae > Collinsella. Next base: position 932 of record URWZ01000112.1, on the reverse strand, counting down.
CATCCTGGGCGAGAAGGAGGTCGAGGCCGGCAACATCTCCGTCCGCGATCGTTCCAACGAGACCGTTCAGATGAGCGTTGACGAGTTTGTGGCCAAGGTGCTCGAGGAGATCAAGACCCGCGCCTAAGGCAAGCTTCACAACTATTAACAAAGGCGACCGTCCACAAAGGGCGGTCGCCTTTTTCATCCCGAAATAAGAAAAGCCGCTGGTTGGGCGGCTTTTTTTGTTGCACAAAAAGGTACAGGTTTTTGTAGAGGCGTATGGAGATGCGCCCATTCGTGGCGCATTTTGTGCAATCTGGGAAAACGCGAGCAGTTTGCTCGTATAATGAGCTTCGTCGAAAGATACAAAAACCTGTACTTTTGCGACTGCGCCTTGCTGCGAGCGAGAAGCCTGTTCTTAACGCCCCTGCATCCGCGTGCGTCGCGGAGCTGGAGAAGGGGGCGAGAACATGGAACAGACGATGCGGCGCCAAGAGCAGCTGCCCGGTGCCTTTAGCGGCGCTACTACCAACAGCCAGCACGGACGCATCCGCTGGTATCTGGTCCACACCCCCAATGGAAAAGAGCGCGAGACCTGCGAAAAGGTCCGCCGCATTATTCCGCATGAGTTGATGCAGGACGCTTTTGTGATGCAAAAGGAGTTCTGGTTTAAGCGGGACGGTGCCTGGTCGCTCCAAACCAAACCCATGTACAAGGAATACTTTTTCGTCGCCACGCGCGATGCCGCCCTCCTCGATAGGGCTTTGGCCGAGTTGAGCTTTGGTTGCCGTATTGCCGGCAGCAGGGAGCGGGCTTATGCGCCCATGCCGGACGATGCGCAGGACTGGTACCGCAGCGTGCTCGACGACAACGGCGTGGTGCGCAACAGCGTGGCCCGCATAGAAGACGGTGTGCTGCACATAGAGCAGGGGCTGTCTCTTATACACATC
>URWZ01000111.1 GCA_900551625.1 uncultured Collinsella sp. | reverse complement strand
GGGCTCGGAGATGTGTATAAGAGACAGGAGGGGGACAAACGCGACTACGAGCGCTTTATGACCGAGGGCGCCTTTATGCCCGACGAGGTCAAGGTCTACCCGTGCGCGCTCATCGAGGGCTCGCGTCTGGTGGGCCGCTATGAGCGTGGCGAGTGGTGCCCCTATACCGAGGACGAGCTGCTCGATGTGTTGGCCGACGACATCGTGGTGACGCCGGCGTTCTGCCGCATCAGCCGCATGATCCGCGACTTTAGCTCCGACGACATTATGGTGGGCAACAAGAAACCCAACCTGCGCCAGCTCGTTGAGAACCGCTTGGCTGCTTGGGGTGACGGTGCGACGGTGCGTGAGATTCGCTATCGCGAGATCAGCACGGCGGGCGCCGACCTGGACGAGTTGACCCTTGACGAGGAAGTGGCGTACGAGACGCCGGTGACGCACGAGCGCTTTTTGCAGTGGGTGACACCGCAGGGCAAAATCGCGGGCTTTTTGCGCCTGTCGCTGCCCGACCGCGCGTTTGTTGCCGCGCATGCGGACGAGTTGCCGACGGTGTCGGACGAGGCGATGATTCGCGAGGTTCACGTGTATGGCATGGCGGCGCGCGTGGGCGATCAAGGCCAGGCGGCGCAGCATCACGGGTTAGGGCGTTTGCTCGTAGAACGTGCGTGCGAGATTGCCCGGGATGCGGGTTATGCGCGTATCAACGTGATTAGCGCGATTGGCACACGTGAGTACTATCGTCATCTTGGATTTTATGACCACGGACTCTATCTGCAAAAGGAGCTCTAGATGAACAAGCCGAGTGTTTCTGCCGGCGTCGTTGCCGGCGTTGCCCTGGGAGCTGCGGCGCTGGGTGCGGCCGCCGTTGCTGTTCGCGCTGCCTGTCTGCAGGTCGCGCGAACCCGCAACGGGTTGGCACGTGTGAAACGCGTGCACGACGAGGGCGGTGACGAGGTCCGTGTGCTCGTGCAAGGTGGCGTCTACCAAAGCGCGAGCTATGTCGGCGAGCGCTGGGCGGAGCCCGTCTTTGCGTACTATCGTGCGTTCGACGATGTGTTTGAGGCCGAGGACGCAATGCGTGATGCTTACGGTCATGGTATCGACCGTATGCTCATGCTGGGCGGCGGTGGGTTTGCCTATCCCAAGTTCGCGTTGATGTCGCACGAGAGCTTGCGCATGGACGTCATTGAGTACGATGCCGAGATTACGCGTCTGGCACGTCGTTGGTTCTATCTGGACGAACTGGAGCACACGGTGGGCGACCGCTTGCGGGTGATTACCGCCGAGGCTCGTTCGTATCTGGGTGTGACGAGCGTGGGCCATCGTCGCTACGACGTGGTCGTAAGCGATTGCTTTGGCGGTGCCGAGCCCGTACGTGAGCTGGCGACGGGTGAGGCGTTGCGTTTGGTGCGAGGCAGCCTGAACCCCGGGGGCATCTATGCTGCCAATATCGTGAGTGCGAACAGGGGGAGCGACGTGACGTTCCTGCGCGACTGCGCTGCCACGGCACTCGAGGTATTCGCCCACGCCTGGGTGGTCCCATGTGGCGATGCGGAGTTCGGCGGCGAGGAGAACTACCTGCTCATCGCCAGCGACGGCGACTATGTCTTCGCCGAAGCCGTGCCCTTCGACGATGACTTTCTCGGCACCGTCCTTCACGACAAGTAGGTCTCCCCGTCCCAAAAAGACTGGTCTTAGGCGTGGTCGCGCCAGCTGAGGACGCGCTGCTTCATACCCTCGATGTCGAGCACGCCTTCGGCAAAGCCCTTGCGCACGAGCTCTTCGGGAACAAACTCGTCGTAGCGGTCAAAATAAGGCACCTCGCCGGGATAGACGAGCTCGATGGGATCGAAGTCCTTCTCGGCCTCGGCGGCGAGCACCTCAAAGAACGTCTCCTCGTCGGCCTTCATCTTAAACTGCATAAAGTACGGGCGTGATGGGTCGAGTCCGCGAAGGCCCAGCTCCGCGGCGCACTTAATCTTGAGCATGCGCTCGAGTGCCAAAAAGGCGTAGCTGCCCAGCCAGGGGAAGAGCACCCAGGTATCGCCGCCCAGGTTAATGAGCGGTTTAGTTCCCGCGCCCGAAATCTCGGCCGTATGACGAGCCTGCGCAAGGCGGGCCCGTGCGTTACCCATAAGGTACGGATACGCCGCGTGCTCGTTGAGCGCCTTGCGCATGCGCTCGAGTACGTGTGTATTGATGTCACCGGGGCAGTCGCCAAAGTAGGCCGGCACCCGGCCCTTGACCTGCGTGGCAAAGACGGTGTGGCGCTTCCAGTCCACTTCCTCGACAATCCAGCAGTGTCCGGCGATGGCGATGCGCTCACCGGGCGGCGGCGGGTTGACGATCGTGCCCAATTCGGCCGACTCGCTACGAACGGTGAACTCCTCGTTTTCCTGGAATACGGCGTAGAACTTAAAGTTGTTGATGATGCGCTCGCCCGCGAGACCCACGATGAGACCGCCGCCCTCGGTGACTTGGATATGGTCGATCTTAATGAGGTGACGCAGCAGTACGCGATAGTCATCGGCCGAGATGCGATGGAAATAGCTGAGCATGAGCACGCGCTGGGCAAGCTCTGCCGGCGTGAGTTCGCCGGTACTGGCAAGCGTCGACATAGTCTGGTGGTAGAGCAGGCTGTAGGGGAGCCGATCGAGCTCGGGCGGCTCGACCCACTTTTCCTCGCGATAGAGTTGTACGAGTGCGATTCCCTGCAGGAGCTTCCATGGAATGGTCTCGGGCATCATCGTGCGCGGCTCGGGTTCTTCCTCGCGCATGACAAACCACATCTCGGGCGGAAGGTCGCGACGGCCTGTGCGCCCCATGCGCTGCAAAAAGGAGCTGACGGTAAATGGCGCATCGATCTGAAACGCACGCTCCAGGCGGCCGATATCGATGCCGAGCTCCAGCGTAGAGGTGGTGACGGTTGTCTGTGCCTGCTCCTCGTCGCGCATGAGCTCCTCGGCCGTCTCGCGCAACGATGCCGAAAGATTGCCGTGATGAATGAGAAAGCGGTCGGGCTCGTGTCGGCTCTCGCAGTAGCTACGTAGCATGGAGCATACGGCCTCCGCCTCCTCGCGCGAGTTGGCAAAGACCAGGCACTTGCGGCCGCGGGTGTGTTCGAAGATATAGCCCATGCCGGGGTCGGCGTTGTCTGGTGCTGTGTCGGTGGGGTTGAGTAATGCCTGTTCGGGTGCTTGGGGGATGTCGACTTCGCCCTCGGGGGCCGAGGAAGATTGGCGGTCCTTGGGAGCGGCCTTTCCCCGTGCCCGCTCACGACGTTGACGGCGCTCCTCTTGTGTGGGCTGTCCGCTGTGACGCATGTCTTGGGCGCCGGCGGGCAGTGCCGCGGATGCCGCCGCCTCGATGCGCTCGCACGCGAGCACTTCGGCCTCTTGAGGACCTGTGCCCATGAATCCCCGCTGCTGCGCCTGGGGGCCCGAGTTGTAGAAGTGCTCCATGGAGATGCGCCACACGCGGCGCGGTTCTTCAAAGCGGGGGATAACGCAGTTGCGCCCCGTTCCCTGCGAGAGAAAAGCGCCCGTGCGCTCGGGGTCACCGATGGTAGCCGAAAGGCCAATGCGGCGAGGCTGCACGCCGGCCATGCGCGAGAGTCGCTCGATAAGGCAGAGCGTTTGCCCGCCACGGTCGCCGCGCATGAGCGAGTGGACCTCATCGATGACCACGTAGCGCAGGTCGCAAAACATGCGCGGGATCGCCATGTGCTTATGGATTAAAAGCGCTTCGAGTGACTCGGGTGTAATCTGCAGGATGCCGCTCGGTTTTTTAATGAGCTTAGCCTTGTGCGACTGCGAGACATCGCCATGCCAGTGCCAGACAGGGATATCGGCCTCTTCGCAGAGGTCGTTGAGGCGGACGAACTGATCATTGATGAGCGCTTTGAGGGGGCCAATGTAGAGGGCACCAACGCTTGCGGGCGGGTTCTCCCAAAACTCGGTCAGGATGGGAAAGAAGGCTGCCTCGGTTTTGCCGGAAGCCGTGGATGCCGTCAAGAGCACATTATCTTGTGTGTTAAAGATGGCATCAGCTGCTGCAACCTGGATAGAGCGTAGACTCTCCCAATCGTGGGAGTAGATGAAGTCTTGGATAAACGGAGCATATCGGTCAAAGGCGTTCACGGGACCTCCCCTCAAATACGAACTTCTCAACGCGGCTGGCAATGGTTTGCTGCATTACTGCCTCAGCGTTTGCCCAGATAAAACCTGCCAAAATAAACCTGTCCCTTTTTGGCAGGTTAGATGGTGAATTCGGCGAAGTTGCGGTCGCCGTCTGCGGTGCCGGTGTCGCCTGTTGCGGCTGCCGGCGCCAACGCGTCGCCGCCGACGCTTTGCAGCAGCTCGGCCACATTTGCATCGGGGTTCTGACACAGGATATCGAGCAGCTCGATAAAGTCACGAATGACCTCACGGGGCGTCAGGTGCGTATCGGCTCCCACGCGGCCGAACTCAATCTTGAGAAAGTCCACCAAGTCGTTCTCGGTAAGCGTGGGCGTCCAGCCAAAGTATCCGGCATGGATCTGCATGAGTTTTTCGATCAGCACCAGCAATTCCTCGTAGGTGAGTGGCTGCAGGCGGATGATGGGCGCGAGCATGTCCTTAAGGTCCTCGCGTGCAAAGCGGCCCTGAGCGAGTCGACTTCGCAGGGCCTCGTAGGAGAACACGCCACGGCGGCGGTCTTCGATGGAGGTTGGCGTGCCGCCCATGATCATGCCCAGGTACTGCGCCTTGCCCTGGAGCGTGTCGTTGTACATGGTCAGGATCTTCTCGTAGTTGTATTGGCGCGTGATGGCGTTGGGAATCTTATACAGATTCACGAGCTCGTCGATGAGCACCAGCATGCCCTTGTAGCCGCTGCAGACCAAAAAGCGCGCAATGAGCTTAACGTAGTCGTACCAGTCGTCATCGCTGATGATGGTCGAGGAGCCCAGCTCGGCGCGTGCCTCACTCTTGGTGCGGTACTCGCCGCGAATCCATTTGGTCACGTGGCTCATAGCTTCTTCGTCGCCCTCAGATACGGCCGTGCGGTAGCGGCGGAGCATGCGGGCGAAGTCGAAGCCGTGGACCATTTCCTCGAGCGGGGCCAGTTGGGCATTGACGGCAGACTCGTCGGCATCGGCACACGAGGCGACCCAGCGATCCAGGATAAGGTTGAGCGCACCGCCCTCGGGGCGCGTCTTGGTCGATATGTTGCGGATGAGCTCGCGGTAGGTGGCAAGGCCCTGTCCCTGGCCGCCCTGCAGGCGGCGCTCAGGGGATAGGTCGGCATCGGCGACGACGAATCCCTCGCCCATGGCGTGCGTGCGGATGGTCTGGAGCAAAAAGCTCTTGCCGGCGCCGTAACGACCGACCAGAAAGCGGAAGCTCGCGCCGCCGTCGGCGATGAGACTCAGATCGGTGAGCAGGGCGCGGATTTCGACCTCGCGCCCTACGGTGATGTAAGGAAGGCCGATGCGCGGGACAACGCCGCCCTTGAGCGAGTTGAGAATGACGGCGGCGACGCGCTTGGGCACGCGGGGTGCTGTGGATGCGGTATCACTCATGGTCTAGGTATCCTCTCACGTCTGCTTCGTAGTCCTCGATAATCTGCGGTCCTGCTGAGCCAAATTCAATAACGGTGTCGCCCACCAGGTCAAAGAGCGCTTCGTTGATGCTATCGACGAGCATGTCCTCACTCTTGCCCGACTGTGCCACCGCCAATGTGGCCTGCGCCGTGTTCCGCTCGAGGAGCGCGCGAAGGAAGGCATCTGCGGCGGGCGCGAGTTTGTTCGCAGCTTCGGCAGACGCGGGCGTTACGGGCGCGGGCATAGACACGAGGAGCGGTGCCACGACGCCAAACTCTTCGGTGGAGACAGTCGGCTCGTCGGGTTCGTCTTGCCGTGTGGCCATCTCGCCAGGTCCGGCGGTCATGCTGGGCGCAGACTCGGTGTTCGGTCTGTCTCTTATACA
>URWZ01000110.1 GCA_900551625.1 uncultured Collinsella sp. | reverse complement strand
TGGAGCCGGAGATAGTGATCTGCTGCTCCTTGCCGGTGCCCTTGTCCTTAGCGGAGACCTTGACGATGCCGTTGGCGTCGATGTCGAAGGTGACCTCGATCTGCGGCACGCCGCGGCGGGCAGCCGGGATACCGGTCAGCTGGAACTTACCGAGCGACTTGTTGTCGCGGGCAAGCTCGCGCTCGCCCTGGAGCACGTTGATCTCGACGCTGGTCTGGTTGTCGGCTGCGGTGGAGTAGACCTCGGTCTTGGAGGTCGGGATCGTGGTGTTGCGGTCGATCATCTTGGTCATGATGCCGCCCATGGTCTCGACGCCCAGCGACAGCGGGGTAACGTCGAGCAGCAGGATGCCCTCGACGTCGCCGGTGAGCACGCCGCCCTGGACGGCAGCACCGTCGGCAACGACCTCGTCGGGGTTCACGGACATGTTGGGCTGCTTGCCGGTCATGGTCTTGACGAGCTCCTGGACAGCGGGCATACGGGTGGAGCCGCCGACGAGGATGACCTCGGTCAGATCGGAGAGCTTAAGCTTGGCGTCGCGCAGGGCGTTGGTGACAGGCTGCTTGCAGCGCTCGAGCAGGTCGCGGGTGATCTTCTCGAACTCGGCGCGGGTCAGCGTGTAGTTGAGGTGCAGCGGGCCGGACTGGTTCATGGTAATGAACGGCAGGTTAATGGTGGACTGCTGCGCCGCGGAGAGCTCCTTCTTGGCGTTCTCGGCAGCTTCCTTCAGACGCTGCAGGGCCATGGGGTCCTGACGCAGATCGACGCCGTTCTCCTGCTGGAACTTGTCGGCCATCCAGTCGATGACGCGCTGATCCCAGTCGTCGCCGCCCAGGTGGTTGTCGCCCGAGGTGGACAGAACCTCAAACACGCCGTCGGCGAGGTCGAGGATGGAGACGTCGAAGGTGCCGCCACCCAGGTCGAAGACCAGGATGCGCTGGTCGGTGCCCTGCTTGTCCAGGCCATAGGCCAGGGCAGCAGCGGTCGGCTCGTTGACGATACGCTTGACGTTGAGGCCGGCGATCTTACCGGCGTCCTTGGTGGCCTGACGCTGGGCGTCGTTGAAGTAGGCCGGGACGGTGATGACGGCGTCGGTGACGGTCTCGCCCAGATACTTCTCGGCGTCGGCCTTCATCTTCGCGAGCGTCATGGCGCTCACCTGCTCAGCGGTGTAATCCTTGCCCTCGATGTCGACGACGGCACGGCCGCCCTGGCCCTCCTTGACCTCGTACGGCACGGTCTTGATCTCGGAGGTGCACTCGGAGTACTTGCGGCCCATGAAGCGCTTGATGGAAAACACGGTGTTCTTGGGGTTGGTGACAGCCTGGTTCTTAGCGGCCTTGCCCACAACGCGGTCGCCGTCAGCACGGAAGCCGACAACGGACGGGGTGGTGCGGTCGCCCTCGGCGTTCACGATAATGGTCGGAGAACCGCCCTCGAGAACGGCCATAGCGGAGTTAGTAGTACCAAGGTCGATACCAAGAATCTTACTCATTAGAAATTCCCTCTCTCTTTTGCGTTCGCGCCGCCTCGATGATCTGTCGCGCGGCGCTTCGGCTTGTCTTTCAGGATGTAGTGTATCCCCTTATGGGTCGGAATATACAAAATCTAAGTCAATTCATATAAGATTTCTTATTGCCGAGAGTTTAAGTTCGCAAATGCGCAGGTAGACGCACTGTTTGAGTTCTGGGCAAATCTATTGAGATCTATGTAGAGATGGCTGAGGTTTGGATCTGGGGGTGCCTGGGGCGGTCTTGGGCGACCCCGAGGAAGGCGTGACCCGTTTTGGGCGTCGATTCCGGGACACGCTTTCCAAAAGCTCGCTCAATCGCTCAATATTACGAGTCACCTTTAGCTAACATTTGCGCAGCTCAACGGCCTCACCTGCATATTTTTTAGTAAGCCGTGGCATACTCGGCGAACGGTATGAAGATGCCGGTCAGAGGGTATTGCAAACGGTCGCTCCCGTGGTATGTTTTTGCCCGAATCAAACCGACGCGCATCGCCTGTAGCGTCGGTCAACAGAGAGGAAACTACCATGGCTCATCCCGTAATTGATGCCGACGAGTGCATCGCTTGTGGCGTTTGCGTCGACTCCTGCCCCGCTGGCGTTCTGGAGCTCCAGGACGTCGCTACCGTCGCTGACGAGGACTCCTGCGTCGCCTGTGGCGCTTGCCAGGACGCTTGCCCCGCTGGCGCGATCACCGAGATCGTCGAGGAGTAACAACTCCCCCACTTGCACACTCAAAAGTACACCGTGCACAAAAAAGGAGGCCTCCGCATCGCCGCGGAGGCCTCCTTTTGCATTCGACGTTACTAGGACAGGTCATCTTCGTAGGGCATCAGATCTGCCAGATAGCCCTTTTCCTTGAGCATGGCCTCGATCTCGTCGAGGGTTTGCTCGTCTTCTGCCGCAATGCGGTGGAAGTGATAACCGCTGGTTACCGTCAGCAGCGGAAAGCTCTTGCCGCTCTCGATATCGTGCAGGTAGCGCTCAACATCGCGACGATTGCGAATGTCCAAGTCGGCCGTGATCTTACCGTATACGCGGTGATTGACGATCACGTTGAGCACGGCACCTCCGGCGTCGACGATACTCGTGAGCTCATCGCCTGCCTGCTCCACGCTGTGGCGAACCTTGACCAAGCGCGTGGGCACGGCGGGGCTGCTGGTGGCCTCCTGCAGCACGTAGCCGCGGTTGGTCGCCACGATATCGTGCCCATCGGCACGTAACAGGGCAATATCCTGAACCACGACCTGACGGCTCACGCCAACCTCGCGGGCAAGCGCGCTGCCCGATACGGGCTCCGTGGCCCCCTCGAGTACGCCCATGATGGCACGGCGACGCTCGCGGGCGTCCATTATTTACCGTCCAGCAGACGCAGGTGCTTAAGCGAGAGATCGAGAATCGGCGCAGAGTGCGTTAACGCCCCCGAGCTAATAAAGTCAACGCCCAGGTCGGCGAGCGCGCGGATATTGCTGGCGTCCACGTTGCCCGAGCACTCGGTCTTGGCACGGCCGGCGATAAGCTCAATCGCGGCAGCCATGTCGTCGTGGGTCATGTTGTCGAACATGATGATATCGGCACCGGCCTCCACGGCCTCGCGTACCATGTCCAGGTTCTCGCACTCAATCTCGACCGTCGTGGTAAACGACGCATGGGCGCGCGCCATCTCGATCGCGCGCGTCACGCCACCGGCGGCATCGATGTGGTTGTCCTTGAGCATGACGGCCGTCGACAGGTTGTAGCGGTGGTTGCTGCCGCCGCCGATCTCGACCGCCGCCTTCTCAAACACGCGCATGCCCGGCGTGGTCTTACGTGTGTCGACAAGCACGGTCTTGGTGCCCTCGAGCGCCGCGGCCATGCTGTGCGTGTAGGTAGCGATACCGCTCATGCGCTGCAGGTAGTTGAGTGCCACGCGCTCGCCCGAAAGCAGCACGCGCGCGTCGCCGCGCACCTGACCCACATGGTCGCCGGCGTGCACCTCATCGCCATCGACGACATCAAACAGCACCGAGCTCTGCGAATCCAGCAGCTCAAAGGTGCGAGCGAACACATCCAGGCCGGCGATGATGCCATCGGCTTTGGCGATAAGCTCCACCGTGGCGGGACGCGCCGTGGGGCACACGCTCGCCGTGCTCACGTCCTCAAAGGTAATGTCCTCGCGCAGAGCCTGCAGAATCAGATCATCGACGACGAGCTTCATGGTAATGGGATTCATGGTCTACTCCTCCACGGCCTGCGTGCCGGCGGCACGGGCCAAATCATCGATTGCCAGGGGATCGGCGCTCAGGGCGCGATGACGGCCATCGAGCGCGGGATCGCCCGTCTGCTCCACGGCCAGCGACTCGCCGGTACGCATATACCACGCGGCGCGACGACCCCAGACCAGCGCTTCGAGCAGGCTGTTTGATGCGAGGCGATTCTTGCCGTGAACGCCGTTGCAAGCCGTCTCGCCCGCGGCGTAGAGCTCGGGCATCGAGGTACGGCCGTCCTTGTCGACCCACACGCCGCCCATAAAGTAGTGCTGCGTGGGCGTAACGGGAATGGGCTCGTCCAAGATGTCGCGGCCGTCCTCCAGGCAGCGCGCGCGGATGTTGGCAAAGTGCCCGGTCACCACGTCGCGCTCGACGGGGGCAAAGCTCAGCCACTCGTGCTCGGTGCCGTCCTGCTTCATCTGCTCGCGAATAGCGGCGGCGACCACGTCGCGCGGCTGCAGCTCGTCGGTAAAGCGCTCGCCGGCGGCGTTGAGCAGAATCGCGCCCTCACCGCGGCAGCTCTCACTGATCAGGAAGGTGCGGCCCGGCTGCGGCGAGAACAATCCCGTGGGGTGAATCTGCACGTAGTCCAGATGCTCCATCTTAATGCCATGCTCCTGAGCGATGTAGCAGGCATCGCCCGTGAGCTGCGGGTAGTTGGTCGAATGGTCGTATACGCCGCCGATGCCGCCCGTCGCCCACAGCGTGTGGCGGGCATGGATTTTAAACGGCTCGCCGGCATGCACGCCCTCGGTGACATTTGCCAGCTCGTCGGCGGGACGAACCGAGTTGTCCTCGTCCACGGGAACGGCGACGACGCCGGTGCACACCGTGGCGCCGTCACGCTCGCCCGTCAGGATGTCGGTCATGGCCACGTGCTCCAAAATCTGCACGTTGTCCAGCTTGCGAACGGCCTGGAGCAGCTTGGTCGTGATCTCCTTGCCCGTAATATCGGCATGAAAGGCGATGCGCGGGCGGCTGTGCGCGCCCTCGCGGGTAAAGTCGAGGCTGCCGTCGGCCTTGCGCTCAAAATCCACGCCCATGGCCAGCAGGTCGTTGATGACCGAGCGGCTCGAGCGGATCATGATGTCGACGCTCTCGCGGCGGTTCTCGTAGTGGCCGGCGTGCATGGTGTCCTCAAAGAAGGCATCATAGTCGGAGCCTTCAGGCAGCACGCAGATTCCGCCCTGCGCGAGCATCGAGTCACACTCATCGACAGTGCCCTTGGAGAGCATGATCACGCGCGTGCTCGTCGGCAGATTGAGGGCCGCGTACAGGCCCGCCACGCCGCAACCGGCAATGACAACGTCGCACTCCATATCGGGGTATTGTTTGGTTTCCACAGGAATCCTCTCCCTTGTAATGTGACATAAGGGACTGTCCCTCATGTCACATTGGCTTAGCGCGCCGCGTACTCGAGCATGCGGTCGAGCGTGAGTTTGGCTTGGTCGGCAGCCTCGTCCGACACGCCGATCTGCACCTCGCCCTCGCCCGTCTCCAGGCAGCGCACGAGCTTTTCGAGCGTGATGAGATCCATGTTGACGCAGGTGGGTTGCACCGCGGGGAAGTAGAACTTTTTGCCGGTGCCCTCGCAGCGGCGCTCGAGCTCGTAGAGCACGCCGCGGACCGTCACGATGATGAACTCACTCGCGTCCGAATCCTCGGCGTACTTGATGATGCCGGCGGTGGAGCCGATGTAGTCGGCCTCGGCAAGGACGTCGGCCTTGCACTCGGGGTGCGCCAGCACGAGCGCATCGGGATGCGCCTCCTGCGCGTCGACAATCTGCTCGACGGTGATGATGTGATGGCGCGGGCAGTAGCCATTGTTGAGGATGACGTGCTTTTGGGGCACCTGCTCGGCTACGAAGCGGCCCAGGTTTTGATCGGGGATGAACAGGACGTGCTGCTGCGGCAGCTCGGACACGATCTTGACGGCGTTGGAGCTGGTGACGCACACGTCGCTCCAGCTCTTGATCTCGACCGTCGAGTTGACGTAGCAGACCACGGCAAGGTCGTCGCCGTACTCGGCGCGCGCCGCATCGACCGTCTCGCGCTTGACCATGTGCGCCATGGGGCAGTCCGCGCCCGGCTCGGGCAGCAGCACGGTCTTGGTGGGGTTGAGCAGCTTGGCGCTCTCGCCCATAAACTCCACGCCGCACAGCACGATGGTCTGCTGCGGCAGGCTCTTGGCGAGCTTTGCCCTGTCTCTTATACACATCTCCGAGCCCACGAGACGCTACGCTATCTCG
>URWZ01000109.1 GCA_900551625.1 uncultured Collinsella sp. | reverse complement strand
ACCGCAGGAAGCTTGGATACGCCTAGGCGCGGTCCAAGAAATCGTCCGCACCCCCTTTTGCCTGGAATTAGGCAAATTTAGACCGTATTTCACCGCAACTCATAGTGGGATGGCGGATGCCGACCTATCCCTGGATGACCAATCGGTAACCAATACCCACGTGCGTTTGGATATAGCGCGGGTGCGCGGGGTCGGACTCGATCTTCTTGCGCAGCGTGCCCATAAAGACACGCAGGCTCGCCAGGTCGCTCTTAGTTGCCGTGCCCCAAATCTCGTGCAGGATAAACTGGTGCGTCAGCACTTTGTCGGCGTTATGCGCCAGCAGGCATAGCAGTTTGTACTCGATCGGCGTCAGATGCAGCTCCTCGCCATCCATCGTGGCGATGCCGGCGTCAAAATCGATATGCAGCTCACCGGTATCAAACGAACCCTCAGAGACAACGCCGCCCGTCTGCGCATACGAAAGACGCCTGAGCGTCGTGCGAATGCGCGCGAGCAGCTCCTCGACCGAAAAGGGCTTGGTCAGGTAGTCGTCGGCGCCGGCATCGAGCGCGCGGATCTTGTCCGCGTCCTCGCTACGCGCCGAGACCACGATAATCGGCATGCCCGACCATGCGCGCACCGACTCCACCACCTTGACGCCGTCCATATCGGGCAGGCCCAAATCGAGCAGCACGATGCTCGGCGCCTGCGATGAGGCGGCGGCGATGGCGGCATGGGCGGTCTCCACGGCCATATGACGCAAGCCGTGCGCCTCGAGCGCGGCAACGATAAGGTTGCGAACGGCGGGATCGTCCTCAACGACCAAGATGAGCGGTTTTACGGCAGAGTTCGGCACAGCGCTACTCCTTATCAAACGAAACGTCGGCGACGGGAAGCTCAATCGTAAAGACCGAGCCGTGCGGGTCCGCCGCGGCAACCTCTATGCTACCGCCATGCGCCAACGCAATGGAGCGGCAGAGCGAAAGACCTAGGCCCACGCTGCGGTGGCTATCGGCAACACCATGGTTGGCGGTGTAGAACGACTCAAAGATCCGCTCGCGGTCCTCGGGCGCAATGCCCGGGCCGTCATCGGCCACCGAGCACGCCACGCGCCCATCGTCGACGCCAATCGAAATCACGATATGCGAGCCTGCGGGCGTATAGGTGGTTGCGTTGTTCACCAGATTGACCACCAGCTGCACCATCAGACGCGCATCGACGTTGACGAGCGCCGGCTCGTCGCACGGCACCACCTTAAGGTCGTGCTCGCGCACGGCAGGGTTCACGTGGCGCAGTGCCTCCTCGACGATATCGTCCATGAGCTCGAGCGTGGTCGACAGGCGCATGCCGCCACCCTCGAGCTTGGTGATAGCGAGCAGATTCTCGACAGTGGCGTTGAGCCATTGCGCATCCGAGCGAATGGACAGGAGCAGGCCGCGGCGCGTCTGGGCGTCGAGCACGGCGGTGCCGGTCGAGCCCTGGTCGAGCAGCACGTCGGCATTACCCGAAATACTGGTGAGCGGCGTGCGCAGGTCGTGCGAGATGGAGCGCAGCAGGTTGGCGCGCAGCTGCTCGTTTTTGGCGAGCACCGCCGCCTCCTCACGGGCCTCCATGGCACGAGCGCGATCGAGTGCCAGCTCGCCTTCGCTCACGATGGCATCGGCAAGTGTCCGCTCCTCATGCGTCAGCACGTCGGGCTCGGCAACGATAGCCAGCACGCCCACCACCGAGGCGGGGTCGCCCGAGCGCACGAAGCCGTCGCCTGTGCGAACCGTCAGGTAGATGCCATAAAACGCCGAACCGCCAAACGTGGCGTCGAGCGGCGTTCCCACGTAGGCGGACGCCGAGAGCCTCGGCGGCATCTGCGGCGCCAGCTCGTGCACCGGGGCGGCATCGCCCACGGCCGTGTACGTCGCACGCGGCAGCAGGTCATCGCCCTCGGCGTCGGCGCTGTACCACACAACCGGACAGCCCGAAAGACGCGCCAGCTGCGTGGCCATGGCGTGAACGATCTGATGCTGATCGGCGCACCGCTGCAGCATGCGGTTGGTCTCGAGCACCATATGCGTGCGGCGGTCGCTGGCGGCAGCCTGTGCCAAGGCGCGGCGCAGGGCCAACGCAATCGAGCTCGACACAAGCGAAACCACGAACATGATGAAGAACATGCCGGGATAGCCGCGGTCGATAAGCGACAGCGAGTAGCGCGGGTCGACAAACAAAAAGTTGTAGAGCGCCACGGCGGCAGCCGAGCTCAGCAAGCAATACAGGCGACTCCAGGTAAAGAATGCGCACAGCTGAACGGCGAACACATAGACGATCATGATGCTCGGCGCGAGACCCGGATGGTCGAGCAGCGCGCCCACAATCGTCGCCGCGACCAGCAGCCCCACCGATACGCAGGCGTCATACAGAGGAGTGCGGCGCGTCAGCGTTGTGCGCCGCCACCAAAAGCTATCGGCAATATCGCCGTCCGTACGGACGTCCATCAGCGTCCCGCCCCTCTCTCAAAAACAAAAACCACCACAAAGGGGACAGGCACCCTTGTGGTGGTTTCCCCTTGTGGTGGTTCCAAGTGTAAAGCCTTTGCAACCTGCGGTCGTTAGACAAACAGCACGTGCGCGAGCAGTGCGCACACGCACGCCGCGACAAGCACCGTCACCACGATCGAAATCACGCGGTCGGCCATATCCATGTTGGCCCGATTCGTAAAGAACCGATCTTCGGCAGCATCGGCGCGTACCTCACGCACCAGCTCGGTCGCAAGATCGCAACCGTCAAGCACCTTTGCATCCATGGTTTCCTCCCAGGACTCAATCCCCGTCAATACAAACCCGCCCGTTCGCAGACAAACCTCGAGCGTCGACTACGGCCGCTCGTTGGGAGCCAGGCGCTGCATCTTATTCACGGCCTTGAACTTGGTGAACAGCGGCACGTACTCAAAGCTCACGTTGGAGTTCTCCAGGCCGTACCAACGCGCGGGCGTGCCGGCGGCGCGGCGGATGATGTACTTGAGCGTGATGGCCGTACGCTCACTGGGCTCCACATCGCTTTCGGGCGCCAGAAGCTTACGGATCAGGACGAACTTGAACGTGCCGATGTTACCCGGATCCTTGTAGACCGAGTAGTCATGCGTCTGCGGCGGCAGCTCGCCGGTGGCAGCCAGGTCCTGAACAACCTGACGCAGGTAGGCATTGACGCGCTGGTTGATCTTGTAGCCCAGGTACAGATGCACGCGGAACACGTAGTCGGTGCCGAACGTCTCGACCGAATAGGCAAAGGTGTGCGGTTCGTCCATGGTCTCGACATTCACAAACCACCAGGCGCGGGCGCGCTTGGGATGCTTATCCAAGATCGAGTAAACGATATCGCGGTCGATGTAGTCGGTATGGGTGTCCTTGGTCAGGTACACGATGTTGTCGCTCACGAGCTCGTAACGGTCGTCGTCGCGCAGGCGCTTGAGCTGCGGCAGGTAGCTGCGCAGCGGCAGTAGCGTAAACTGGCGCTGCTCGACCGCCGTGCCGTTGTACCAGCACACCATAATGCCCATGATGAGTGCAGCCATAAGGATGGTGAAATAGCCGCCGTGGAAGAACTTGGTGAGCGAGCTCACGAAGAAGAAGCCTTCGAGCAAAAGGAAGAAGGCCGCGAAGATCCACGGAGCAACCTTGAGCTTGCGCTCCTCGTGCAGGTAGAAGAAGAGCAGCAGCGTGGTGCACATCATAGTCAGCGTAATGGCAAGGCCGTAGGCGGCTTCCATATGCGCCGAGTTCTGGAACAGCAGCACCACGATGACGCAGCCCACGAGCATGACGTTGTTGACCATGGGGATGTAGAGCTGGCCCTTGGTCTCGGCAGGGTAGAAGACCTGCATGTGCGGCATAAGGTCCAGACGGCTGGCCTCGGACACCAGCGAGAATGCGCCGGTGATGAGCGCCTGCGAGGCGATGATGGCCGCAACGGTGGAAAGGCCTACGGCAAACGGGCGCAGGCCCGGGGCGAGCATCTGGTAGAACGGGTTGAGGTCGGCAATGCCCATGAGCTCGGGGTTAGCAGCGTTGTTCATAAGCCAAGCGCCCTGGCCCATATAGGAAAGCAGCAGACAGCACTTAACGAACGGCCAGGTGGCGTAGATGTTGCCGCGGCCGACGTGGCCCATGTCGGAGTAGAGCGCCTCGGCACCGGTGGTGGCGAGGAAGCAGCTGCCCAGAATCATGATGCCCGCGTGGTTGTTGGGGCTCAGCAAAAAGGCGATGCCGCGCACCGGGTTGAGGCACAGCAGCACGGCGGGGTGCTGGAAGACAAAAAACAGACCCGTGCCGCCCAGGAACAGGAACCACAGCGTCATGATGGGGCCAAAGGCGTGACCGATCTTGGCCGTACCGATGCGTTGCACCAAAAAGAGCGCGATGATGATGGCGAGCGTAATGGCGACGACGCGGCCCTGGTCATCGCCCAGCACGGCATGGACCGCCGGGATGGTGCGCAGGCCCTCGATGGCCGTGGTAACGGTAACGGCCGGCGTCAGGATGCCGTCGGCGAGCAGCGCGGCGCCACCCAGCATGGCGGGGATGATAAGCCACTTGCCGCAGCGCTTGACCAGGCTGTACAGGGCAAAGATGCCGCCCTCACCATGGTTATCGGCACGCAGCGAGATCAGCACGTACTTGATGGTGGTCAGCAGCGTGACCGTCCACACGACAAGGGAGAGCGCGCCGAGCACGAACTCCTCCGTCACGCTTCCGATGCCGCCGTTGCCGGCAACGAGCGCCTTGGTTACATACATAGGGCTGGTGCCGATATCGCCGTACACCACACCCAGCGTGACGAGCATCGCCGAAATGCTCACAGGAATCGCAGCGTGCGAGGCTGCCTCCTTGGCCTTCTGTTCCATAAGCCGGTTTCCTCCCAACTTTAATGTTCGAAGGAATTATAGGTAATCGGCCTATGTTTGAATGGCACTGTTTTCCCAGCTAGATAAACATTTATACGGCCTTTAGGCCACCGCGGCGATATGGAATGTGACAAAGGGGCTGTCCCTTTGTCACATTCCGGCAAAGACTGTCGGCATCACGGTTTTCTGTTTCGGTTAATTCTGGTTAAAAACAGTTAATTACAGTTAAAAGCGAGCGCGTTGTCGGCACGGCGCTTGAATAGCTTGTGCCTGAGGGCCAAAATGGCCTCAGCCCATTCGCGGAATTTGCACGCCCTATAGTGAGTGGGCTCTCGTTTGAGCCGATGCTGCCAGGAGGCGGCCGATAGGGGCAATTATGGACAATCGAATCTTTGGGTATGCGCGTGTCTCATCTGCGGATCAGAACTTGGACCGCCAGTTAGACGCATTGGGAAGGTTTCCCGTTCAACGGGACCAGATTTACGCTGACAAGGCAAGCGGTAAGGACTTTAAGCGTCCTCAGTACCAGCGGCTTCTTCGCAGGTTGCGCGAGGGCGACATTCTCGTGATCAAAAGTATCGATCGTTTGGGTCGTAATTATCGTGAAGTCCTCGATGAATGGCGACGCATCACGGTGGATAGGCATGCTGCCATCGTGGTGCTTGATATGCCTCTGCTCGATACACGCGAGCAACTCGACGGCATCACGGGAACATTCATGGCGGACCTTGTCCTCCAGATCTTGAGCTACGTGGCGCAGCTGGAGCGTGAAAACATCAAGCAGCGCCAGGCGGAGGGTATCGCATCGGCGCGTCTGCGGGGTGTGAGATTTGGAAGGCCGGCGCTCGAACGCCCGGATAGCTATAGCGATGTCATCAAATCATTCGAAGGAGGTGAGGTTACGAGGCAAGAGGCCGCAACGCTACTGAACGTCAGCACATCGACATTCGATCGTTGGAGGCGGGCGGACACGACCGGTTTTGACCGTTCGCCGTCCGTCCGTCCTCTTTAGCTAGACATTTTGACGAGGGGAGTTTATTGTACAGAGCTCACTCCTTTCCTCGATGTTTATCCAGTTCACGCCCTTGAACCAAATAGTGCCACCGCGTTGCCAATTCGTCTGCTTTTTGGCGAGGGG
>URWZ01000108.1 GCA_900551625.1 uncultured Collinsella sp. | reverse complement strand
GGCATAGACCTTCTGGTCATGCCTTGCCTTTTGAATGACAAATTGTCGCCCTGGGCGGCGCGCAGCGTCAACTGGTTACGCGGGTTGGTAAACCCGCGTAACCCCCTAGTACATCTTTGCGCCGGCGGGGATGGAAGCGTCGAGTTGGATCAGGTTGAGGCGCTCCTCGCCCTCCTCCTCGTGGATGGCGCTGATCAGCATACCGCAGCTGGGAATACCCATCATCTTGCGCGGAGGCAGATTGGTGATGGCGAGCAAGGTCTTGCCGACCAGGTCCTCGGGCTCATAGTAGCCATGGATGCCGGAGAGGATGGTGCGGTCGGTGCCGGTGCCGTCGTCGAGCGTAAAGTTCAGCAGCTTCTTGGACTTCTTGACGGCCTCGCATGCCTTGACCTTCACAGCGCGGAAATCGCTCTTGGAGAAGGTATCAAAGTCGACGAATTCCTCGAACAGCGGCTCAACGGCGATCTTGGAGTAATCGAGCGTGGGCTTGAGCGGCTTGACGAACGGGCTTGCGGCGTTGTCGGCCTCGGCAGCCTTGGCAGCGGCGGCACCGGACTGGAAACCCTTCTCGGGCTTCATGTGCGGGAACAGCAGGACGTCGCGGATAGAAGCCTGGTTGGTGAGCAGCATGACCACGCGATCGATACCGATGCCGATGCCGCCCGCGGGAGGCATACCGTACTCGAGGGCGCGCACGTAGTCCTCGTCGTACTCCATAGCCTCGTCGTCGCCGCCGGCCTTCTCAGCCATCTGGGCAGCAAAGCGCTCGGCCTGGTCGACCGGGTCGTTGAGCTCGGAGAATGCGTTGGCGTACTCGTGGCCGGCGATGACCAGCTCAAAGCGATGCGTCAGGCGCGGATCGTCCTCAAAACGCTTGGCAAGCGGGCTGACCTCGATGGGGTAATCGCATACGAAGGTCGGGTTGACGATGGTGTCCTCGCCCAGCTCATCGTAAATCTCGGCGATGATCTTGCCAGCAGTCCACTCGGGCT
Organism: uncultured Collinsella sp.; assembly: GCA_900551625.1. Taxonomy (GTDB): domain Bacteria; phylum Actinomycetota; class Coriobacteriia; order Coriobacteriales; family Coriobacteriaceae; genus Collinsella. The sequence continues at coordinate 5,041 of URWZ01000108.1, read as the reverse complement.
TAATCTCCAGGCCCTTCTCGCGTGCGGCGGCGGCAAGCTCCTCGACCGGCGTGTCGATGGTGACCTGCTTGCCGAGCACGTCCGAGACGATGTCGGTCATGGGACGGCTTGCCCACTCACCGGAAAGATCGATGGTCTGACCCTGGTACTCAATGACCTCGGGGTTGCCGATGGCCTTGTTGGCAGCCTTGATGACACCCTGGGCGAGCGCCTTCATGCCCTCGAGGTCGGAGAAGGCACGGTAGGCCTCCATCGTGGTGAACTCGGGGTTGTGGGTAAGGTCCATGCCCTCGTTACGGAAGATGCGGCCAATCTCGAAGACACGCTCAAAGCCACCGACGATGCAGCGCTTGAGGTGCAGCTCGGTAGCAATGCGCAGGTAGCACTCTTGATCGAGCGCGTTGAAGTGCGTGATGAACGGCTTAGCCGTAGCGCCACCCTGGATAGTCTGCAGAATGGGGGTCTCGACCTCCATGTAGCCGTCGGACTCCATAAAGCGGCGGAAAGTGGAGAGAATCTGCGAGCGCTTGCGGAAGGTCTCGCGAACATCGTCGTTGGCAATCAGGTCGACATAGCGCTGACGATAGCGGGTCTCCTTGTCGGAGAGGCCATGGAACTTCTCGGGCAGCGGGCGAACGGCCTTGGAGAGCAGCGTCGCGCTCTTGGGGGCAACGGAAAGCTGGCCGCGCTTGGTGCGCACGACCACGCCGGTCACGCCCAGGATATCGCCCAAGTCGAGGGCCTTAAGCGTGCTCCAGGCCGCCTCGTCCATGTCGTTAATACGGCAGAACAGCTGAATCTCGGCGGTAGCGTCGCGCACGACGATAAACATGATCTTGCCCTGACCGCGCTTGGCGACCACGCGGCCGCCGATCTTCACGACGTCCTCAGTATCCTCGCCATCGGCAAGATCGGCATATTTGGCCTCAATGTCGACGACATAGTCCTCGATCTCGGAGTGCTCGGGATAGGGGTTCTGGCCCGCCTCGAACAGGGCGGCGCGCTTTGCCAGACGCGTGGCGCGCTCGTCGTTGAGCGTCGAGGCCTGATCGGCGACGTTCTGGTTCTCTGCCATAAGTTAGCTCCTCAAACTAAAACGCTCCCCAGGATTCGGTCCCAGGGAGCGAAAACATACCTTTACGCGGGACCGTGGTCTAGCGTGCGATCTTGGCGATGGTGTAGACGCGGGTCTTGCCAGAAGGCGTAACGACCTCAACGGAGTCGCCCTCGCCGTGACCGATAATGGCGTGACCGACCGGAGACTCGTTAGAGATCTTGTGCTCGAGCGAGTTGGTCTCGGTGGTACCGACGAGTGTGACTTCCATGACCTCACCGTTGGGATCGATCAGAGAAACGGTGGAACCGATGGAGACGGTCAGATCGCCCGTGGTGGCAGCAACCTGAGCGTTGGCGAGGATGGCCTGAATCTCGGCAATGCGAGCAGCATTCTGGGCCTGCTTGTCCTTGGCGGCATCGTACTCGGAGTTCTCCGAAAGGTCGCCGAACGCGCGGGCTTCCTTGATGTCCTCGACGATCTCCTTGGCGTAATCGCCCTCACGCCAAGCGAGCTCCTCGACGAGCTTCTGGCGGCCCTCAGCGGTCAGTACGATCTGGCTTGCGTCCATACGGATATCTCCCCAACTATGATGTAACGATCAACTGTCAACAAAACGAAAAAGACCGGCTAGCCTGCGGGCAAGCCGGTCAGGTGCTCACCCCAAAGGGATGGGACTACTCTGCGTCCGCGTCGCTGTCCTCTGCCTGCTTTTTCTTGGCAGCAGCGAGCTTGGCCTCGAGCTCTGCGATCTCCTTGTCCTCCTTGGACTCCTCGACCACAACGTCCTCGGCCTGCTTGGTTTCGCCCTTATCGTCGCCCTCCATACCCTCGCGGATATTCTTGACGGTAGAGCCGAGAGACTTGCCGAGCTTCGGCAGGTTCTTAGGCCCGAAGATGATCAAGACAACGATGAGAATAATGATGAGCTCAGGAGCCCTCAGTCCAAACATGTAGACCTCCACAATACAGCGAGACAAGCTCGAATGAGTATACCGCGGGTGCCGCGGTATCACAACAATAGCTAAAAAAAGGGACCGCAAGAAGCGGTCCCTCCTCATGCTCTGGTCGGGTTGACTGGATTTGAACCAGCGACCCCTGCGTCCCGAACGCAGTGCTCTACCAAACTGAGCCACAACCCGTTAGCTCGACTATAGTAACAAAGATTTTCGCCGCGTGCTAGAGAAATTTTTATTTCTTTGGCGCGTCGATTTGAACCGTGTTGGGAATAAGCTCAGTCGCGCAGGCCCACCAGCCATTTTGCTGGGCAGCTCCCGCAAGATGGGCTGCTGCAGCGACGGTATCACAAATGGCAAACGAGCAAGCACCCGAACCACACACGTCCACGGCAACGGTTCCCTCCTGTGCGCGCAGCCAGTCGAGAACTGCCTGAATCCGCGGCTCCATCTGCGCGGATATGACGCCCAGATTGTTATGAACGAGCGCATATGCCGCCTCGGCATCGCCGGCGCGTAAGACAGAAGCAATCGCATCGGGTTTTTCCGCGGGCACCGGGCTCTCATCAAATCGTCGATACGCTTCAACCGTTGAAATGCTCGTCTCGTGCGGTTTGACCAATACGACAGGTGTCGCCGGAAGCACAGGATACTCAGTGGCCAGCACATCTCCCCCGCCAACGTAGAATGCGGGACTCGTGTGCAAAAAGAACGGCACGTCGGCGCCGATACCGCGAGCGATGTCATCGAGCGCGGGGTCGGCGCGGTCGATACCCCACAGCTCGGCCAAGGCAACGATGACCGCAGCGGCATCCGTCGAGGGGCCTCCCAGGCCGGCGCACAGCGGGATACGCTTTTCGATCGTCACGCACACGTTGGCATCGCGACCGTAACGCTCGGCCATAGCGATTGCCGCCCGATAGGCCGTATTTTTTTGCATGGGAAAATCGGATGCCGGAACCGTCTGGACGGTCAACGCCTGCGCCGGCGTGACCGTCACGGTATCGGCTAGACCGACGGCTGCCATCAGGGAATCGACCCTGTGATAGCCGCGGGCGTCGCGCTCGGTATGAACCCCCAGATAGAGGTTAATCTTTGCCGGCGCGGAAAGAGTCAGGGACCGATCGGTCACCGTTAATGCTCCTCGAGCTGATTGCCGAGCGGGGTAAAGATATGCTCGCCGCTCTCGGGGTCGAACAGCTCGACCTGGCCGGTGAGGACATCGATGTACTGGTAGGACTGACGCGACTTGCGGCCGCGACGCTCGTCAACCTCGACGATAAAGACGGCGGGGTGGACGCTCTTGATGGTGCCCATGCGCTCGATGACGCGGGTACGGCCCATGTTGGCCTTAACCTTGACGCGATCGCCCACCATATCGGTCAGCTTCTCGTGGATGTCGTCGACGTGATTGACTTCCATCTCTTCCATGAACAGGGCCTCCAGAAGGTGCAATTCAAAAAGGGGATAATACCCCTAAGATAGACAAAACTCTAATACTATAGCACCCTGCTGCAGCCATACGCAAGCAGCTAAAAAAGCCCCGTCTCAAATACGCTCCAGACGACAACTTCGCATGACCGGCTCACGTCAGCGAACGACCGCCATTCGAGCCAAGGTGTCGCGAAAGAGGAGCGACGCGTACTTTGGTACGCGAGCGACGGTTTGAGCGACAGATTGGCCGAATGGTGGCCGTGCAGCGTCGAGTAGTTACGCGGTTTGGTAAAACCGCGTAACCTAAAGATTGTCTGTGTCCAGGACGATGGTGAACGGACCGTCGTTGACCAGGTCGACCTTCATATCGGCGCCAAAGATACCGTGCGCCACATGCTCAACGTCCTGAGCGACGAGTGTCAAGAAGTACTCGTAAAGTTCGTTAGCGACATCGGGCGCGCCGGCGTCCGTAAACGACGGACGGCGGCCGTGGCGGCAGTCGGCAAACAGCGTGAACTGCGACACCACGAGCACCTCGCCGTCGACATCCGCCAGCGCCAAGTTGGTCTTGCCGTTCTCATCCTCGTTGATACGCAGCCCGCGGAGCTTGCCCCACAGCTTGTCGGCTTCGGCGCGTGTGTCGCCGTGGCCCACGCCCAGCAGCACCAGGTAGCCGCGTCCAATACGGCCCACGCACTCGCCGTCGACTGTCACGCCGGCGTTGAGCACGCGCTGTACCACCGCACGCACGGCCTACTCCTCGCCCGTCAGCTTGGCGGACAGATGCTCGAGCGCATGGAAACGATGGCTGATGGCGTTCTTCTCGTCCGCTGTGAGCTCGGCCATGGTCTTGCCCGGCGTATCGACCGGCAGGAACAGTGGATCGTAGCCAAAGCCGTAATCGCCGCGACCCTCGTGCGCGATAACGCCCTCGCAGGCGCCCTCGCCATAGGTAACCAGACCGTCCGTGTCGATGAGCGCGACGACGCTCATAAAGCGCGCAGTGCGGTCCTCGTCGGCCACGCCCTCCAGATTCACGAGAAGCTTGGCGTTGTTGGCGGCATCGTCGCCGTGCACGCCCGCATAGCGCGCGCTATACACACCGGGCTCACCGTCCAGCGCGTCGACGACCAAGCCCGAATCGTCGGCAATGGCCATAAGGCCCGTCTCCTCGACCGCAGCCTGCGCCTTGATGATGGCGTTCTCCAAAAACGTCGTGCCGTTTTCCTCGGGGTCCTCAAAATCGCCCAGCTGGCCGAGCGCCACAAAGCGCACCTCGGGCATGACCTTGCCCAAAATGGCCTCGATCTCGGCGAGCTTATGGGCGTTGCCGGTTGCCACGACGATGGTCGCCGCCGGGTCGAGGGTGTCGATGTCAATCTTCTCAAGTGCCATAGCTGGTCTCCTTTGTCTCTATAGCAATGCCGAGTTGAGGACGACGAGGACTTCGGCCTCTCTCCCGTCTCAATCAACGGCAGTCTTATACTTCGACGTTTTCCCAGATAAAACCTGCCAAAATAAACCTGTCCCTTTTTGGCAGGTTAGGCGCTGTCTCTTATACACATCTGACGCTGCCGACGATATGCAGTGTGTAGAT
>URWZ01000107.1 GCA_900551625.1 uncultured Collinsella sp. | reverse complement strand
GTGCCAAGCTCGTTAAGCCCGATTTTTCCTTTACCGTCGACGTCAACGCTTTTCGCGGCGCCACGCCGGCATACGCGGCACCCGAAATGCTGGAGCGGTTTAAGGCCGACCCCGGTGCGCGCGACAACCCCGCCGTCGACATCTATGCGCTGGGAAGCATCCTCTACGAGCTTTATTGCGGACACGCGCCCTTTGAGGCAGAGCTCAGACGCTCTGGAGATCACGCGCGCCTCAAGCGCACCATGCAGCCGCAACCCCTTACGCCCGCGACTCCCCGCGAGCAGGGCTTGGTCAACGCGATTATGGCTTGTTTGGCAGTCTCGCAAGACGCACGCCCTTCGGCAAACGAACTCGCGGCGCGCCTTGAGCCTTTCGCCCGTACGGGTGCTCCGCGAAAGCGCCGGCCCGTGGCGGATCGCGGCAGCGCTACCGTGCGGGCGGACGCCGCCGTCCCCACTCGCACGGTTGCACAGGCGCAGCCCGGGTCTCGGCCAACCCCATACACCGAGACGGTCCGCAGCGCCGAATCCATGCGTCGCGCGCGCCTTGCCGTCAAACGTCAACGCTCGATGGCACTCACGATGGTGATTGCTGCCCTGGTAGCAATCGTGGTTATACTCTTCCTCGCATCTGCCGGCATACTTTAGCCGCCAGTAAAACCCAAGTCAGCAAATAGACCCATTTGCATAAAGCGGTGGCGGGCGCGACTCTCAATAAAGCCGCGTCCGCCACCGCCCGCCATGCATCGCACGCTGACAATACGAAGTACTAGGAAATCAAAAGCTCAAAGGAATCCGTGATGCGCGTTCCCATGGTAACGGCTCCATCTCCCGATTCGACTGTGGTATTCAGGTAGTACTTGCCGTTCTTCTTTTTAGGAACACCCGTAACCGTAAGGTCGCAGCCCTCCTCCTCGACGGGAAGCGAGAACTCAAAACCCTTGTTTCTAACAAACGTACCGGTGACGTCCGTGTAGGTGCGATAGTCGTCACCATCGGATTGGGCGACGGTTTTTTCGGCGTTGTAGGTATCGTGGGCATGCAGTGTGGCCGAGATGTCTGCAACCGCTTCGCCGGAATCGCTGATGCTCTTAAACACAATCACAAGGTCGTTTTTGCTCGCGCCGTAGCAAGTATGGCCCCAAGAGTTGCCCGTCTCCTTAAGTGCTCCGCGCCACGTAGTGTTTGCAAAGCTCGTGGGCTTATCGATGTTGAGCTTCGCTGTGCTACCAGGGGCCGTAGTGGTCGACGAAGTCGCATTGCCCGTCGTGGAAGAGTCCTCGGCATCGGAGCTGGCGTCCTCGCCGTTCTTGCTTGCGGTCTTGAGCTCCGCCTTAGCATCCTTAAGGTCGGACTTTGTCTGATCGAGCTCGTCTTGCGTTTTTGTGAGTTCGTCCTTGGAAGATTCAAGCTGCTTCTTGAGCTTTTGAATCTGCTCCGTATTTTGCGGATGAGCCAAACCGTATGAGTAGCCCGCCCAGCCGGTTCCCGCGCACAAGGCGGCAACGACAATAACGCCGGCGGCGATGGCGGGCGCATACGACTTACCCAGGCGTTTGCGTGCCAGCTTGTACTCGGCCTTGGCCGTCTTGAGGCTCTCGCGGTCCTGCTCGAGCTGCTCTTCCTCACTGAGCGGCGTAGAACCAGAATCGGCATGGTAGGCAGACTCAGTTTCCACGTCCTCGATCGTAGTGCCAAAGTCTGACAAGGGATTGACTACACGCGTGGCGTCCGAATCGGATTCGGGCACAGCGGGCTCAGACGCGCCGGGTGCCGCCACCGGCTGCTCGTCTGCTTTCGAGGCAGCATCCGCCTTAGGCAACTCCACCGTTGCCGCCGTAGCGGCCTCGCCATCGCGCCAAGAAAAGGCAGGGCTCTGTGACACGGTCTGGGGCGTAGTGTAGGGATCTTCGGGAACGGATGCAGTCGGCGAGGGCGCAGCAAGAGGCGATCCACACTCAGAGCAAAAACTAGCGTCGTCAGGCAACAATGCACCGCAATAAGGGCATTCCATAGGGCACAACCTCTCAAAATGTGTCGTTTGCAGCCATCCTGCAACTTGGCGTATATGCCCTATAATGTCTCAGTAGTTATGCAAAGCGTTGCGCAACATTTTTCGAGTCGGCACGCTTTGAGCGTAGCCATTTCCTAACATGTTTGCAGTACGTCATTAAAGTTATCTGGGGAGGCAGCCATGGCGGCGGAAACACCGTGCTCGGTCCTCTACAACGACATCCGATCGTTCGGCGGTCTCAAGCATCTCGAGATTGCGCGAATGCTCATTAACGGCAATTCGCATGCAGGCAGTACCTTGCTTGACAAATGCTCTACCAACCGCTCGTACCTCACTCGCTACATCGTCCACCGCGAGCCCGATCAGTGTGCGCCAGGTATCTACAATGACCTTACCGTCTCCACACTTAACCTTGCCGCCGCCATCGGCAACAAGCGCGGCGGAGGCGATCGCGCCTATCGGGAAATATCCGAGCATTACAGCGGCCCGGCGGCCCAAGGCATGATGTCGATTCTCGCCGATTATGACCTCGACGACCGCCTCTACGCCAATGCCTTGGGGCGTATCAACAGCTCCGATGACCACAGCCCCCGCGAAAAAAGCACGCTCTTCTTGATGCTCTTTGTGGCAACGGGTGCACTTGCCGATCCCGTTCAAGGCGTGGCCACCGTCGAGCGCTTTTGCGACAGCAAGACGGGTGGGCACTTTGGCACCACCGAAACTACCGTCGGACGCGGCTTTATGGGCAGCCTGGAGCAGCCGCGCGCCGTCGCTCCCAACCTCGGTCTGCTCAGGACGCATGCCGACAACTGCGTCGATATGCAAATCCATCCCCTCACACGCGATCCGCGCGGCACCGTGATTGGTTCTTTGCCCAAAACCTCGCCCAGCATCACCGATGTGGGCGCCGACGCATCGCGCGAGCATCTTCGCATTTGGCTTGAGGGTGAGCACTGGTACGCCCAGGGCCTTGGATCGACCAACGGCACGGTGCTCGAATCGGGTGCAGGCGACGGCGATATCGTAATCGAGCCGCCCCGCGACCAACGAGAGCCCGGCAAAGTCTATCCCCCCGTGGAGATCGCCAACAGCGACAGACTTCATTTGGGCCTCTATACAACGTTTCTCGTTATTGTGGACTAGCGCGTAGAGACGTGGGAAAACAGGTGTCACTCGTCTTATATCATTTACGTTGCACGCTGCACTATAAATAGCAATACGAGTCAGCTTATCGGTAAACACGTCTATCATGGGCTTTAATCGATAATCGCGTTCTCGGCGTGAGCACGCGGCCCCACCAAACGAAGGAACGCCTTGGATACCACCAACACCGCCCCTGGCGACAAACTCATTCGTCTCGACACGTTCGATACCGCCGTTGCGGTCGACCCCAGCGCCGAGGATATTGCCAAGCGACGGTTTATGACGCTTATTCTTCAGACGGCATACCGCGACGACGGCAATATCGGGCACGTGCTGCGCGCGACCAACACGAGCGGCGAGGTCTTTGCCGTCAAGCTACTCAAGGACAACGCCATCCTTTCCGGCCAAGCCCCCGATCGCTCCGCCGAGCAAGCGGCTGCGCACCTGGCCAACACCGCCGCGCTGTTCGAGGAGTACCGCCATCTGTGCACCGTCTCGCACCTGCGTGGATTTCCGCGCGTCTATGGCTACGGATCGTGCGAGGACGACCCGCTCATCCTCATGGAGTGGGTCGAGGGTACCTCGCTCAAGCAGGCGCTGCCCTTGCTTCCGCACCATGCCTCGGGTGGGCTAACCACCCAGATGGTAGCCGCCGTTGGAAACGCCGTGCTTCGCGCACTCCTGATGACCCAGGGGCTCGTGAATCCGGTCGTCCATCGCGACCTGTCGCCCGCCAATATCATGTTCCGTACCACCAGCCGAACGCTCGAGCAGCAGATCGCCGATTGCTCCTTTGACCCCTGTCTCATCGACATGGGCTCCGCGACCATTGCCCTCGGCGACGACACGATCACCCGGCGCGCCGACATCTGGCGCTTTGCCACGCCCGCATACGCCGCGCCCGAGATGCTCACACAGGATATCGAAGGCATCGCGGCCCTTCGCCGCTCGCCCGCCATCGACGTCTACGCGCTATCGAGCATTCTGTACCAGCTCTACAGCGGTCGTAAACCGTTCGATGTCGAGTCGACGGGTGCCGCGGCAACCGGCTCGTTCTACCTTATAAAGACCAAGACCAAGCCGGCAACGCTCGAGCCGCGATGCAGCGACGACGAGGCACTCGTCCAGATCATCATGAAAGGCATCTCAGTCGAGCAGTGCGATCGTCCCACCGAGCAGCAGATGCTCGAGGTGCTCTCGGCATACCTCACCGATGCCGAATCCGAGGGCCGCGAAGGCGCAGGAGACGAGGCCGCAATTGATATCGATTCTGGCACGCACCTTAAGGTCGACGTCGCCGGCGAGCGCGCGCGAGAGATCCTGGAGCAGGCCCGGCACGATGCCATGACCCGCCGCCGCTTTATTATCGGTGGCGTTGTCGCGGCCGTTGCGGGGCTCGGCGTTATCGGGGCGGCAACCCATGGCTTTGGCATCCCCGACTACCTGAACGGCATCCGCGGTTCACTTGACGACTACACCTGGGATCAGCTGCAGGAGATTTCGCTCAAGATTAAGGCCGCCGAGACCCGTAGCGAGGCACGCGAGATTGCCAAGCGCTACCACCTGCTCGATGACAACGGGCATATCCCCTATCCATGCACCAAGCGCGTCACGCTCACCAACGGGCTGCAGGTTGGCGCGCAGCTTGTGGGCATCCGCCACGATGAGCTTCTGGACGGGACGGGCAAGGCCGGACTGACGTTTATGTTCGATGCGGGTATTGCCGAGCGCAACGCTGCAGCTGAACCGCCGAGCGCCGGCTGGGCAGATTGCGAGCTGCGGGAATGGCTCGATAACGACGGCCTTAAGCTGCTGCCCAACGAGCTGCGCGCACTCATCAAATCTGTCAAAAAGATCTCGAATAACGTTGGCGCCGCCAGAAGCGCATCGTGTCTGAGCGAGCTGCCCGCAACTCTTTGGCTGCCTGCCATGGTCGAGCTGTGCGGTACGCAACCGCCCGAGTCATTTGCCGAGGGCCTTCACTACCTGGCCGACATCTACAACGGCGAGGGCAAGGAGTATCAGCTCTTCCGCGAGCTCAAGGTAAGTCCGTATACCACGAACGAGATGTTGGTTCGCCAGTGGAAGGGCAAGGACACCTGTTGGTGGGAACGAACGGCAAGTCCCGACACATCGGAGAGCGAAGGCACACTCTATATGAACCGCGTGGGACGCGACGGCGACGTCTTTACGTACGCAACGCCTGCGGAAAAGCCAGACAAGCGAACCTGCGTGATCCCCGGATTCTGCATCTAGGGAGCGGGCGCCTTGCCGCGGCGGGGCCCCTCCCCGGCAATTGTCTCGATCTGTAACACCAGCTCGGCAGATACGGGTCTAGATGTTACAGATCGAGACAAACCCCCACCCCGCGAGACAATATCTCAATCTGTAACAGTAAGGGGTCAAAAACCTCTCTAGATGTTACAGAACGAGACATTTGAGTTGACCGCGGACGGTCCGTCTCGATCTGTAACAGTTAGAGGTCATATTTGGTGCTAGATGTTACAGACCGAGACGTTAGCTTGCCGAGAACTCCACCTCATAAATGTGACTCAAGTGCGTCGATGTTTCCTTGCCAATGTTGCGCAACAGGAGCCCTTTCGGCGGTCGTAACGTACGAATTGTCGTAGGTACCCCTTCAACGATTGGGAGAAGAAATGACAAAGTACGCACCTAAACACTCGGAAGTCTCAGGCGGCGCCAAGCCTCGCCCCACATTCTCGGGCCACAAGGCAACACGACTCGCCGTCACCGCGGCAACCACCATCGCTATGACCGGCTCGTCGCTGCTCGCGCCGTTCTCGGCATTTGCCAACGATGTGAGTGATACCACGGCACAGGACGCGATCATGTCCCCGCTTGCTGTCCACCTGTCTCTTATACACATCTGACGCTGCCGACGATATGCAGTGTGTAGAT
>URWZ01000106.1 GCA_900551625.1 uncultured Collinsella sp. | reverse complement strand
CTTGCCGCTGCTCGTACCAAACTCGAGCAGATCGGCACGCAGACCCAGCAAATTCATGAAGAACTCTCCGCACAGACGCAGGAGCTTGATCAGACTGCAGGCGAGATCACGCAAAAGCAGCAAGAGATTGCGGAGGGTCAGGCAAAGCTTTCGTCCTACGTTGCCGGTGAGTACAAGACCGGCGGTCTGAGTCTCCTTCAGGTTCTGACGGGCGTCGACGATCTGGGCGACATGCTCAACCGTCTGTTCTACTACGGCAAGGTTTCCGACAAGCAGGCCCAGACCATTCAGGATGTCAAGGACCTTAAGCAGCAGCTCACCGATAAGCAGACCGAGCAGGAGAAGAACGTCGCCGCGACGCAGAAGAAGGTTGACGAGCTCAATGCCCAGCAAGCTGAGGCCCAGAGTGTCGTGAACTCCCTGGATTCACAGCTGCAGGCCGAGCTTGCCGCCGAGGCCGAGGCCAACGCCGCGCTTCAGGCTGGCATCAATGCCAGCACCGCCGAAAAGGCCACGGTGAGCAACGACACCGCCGGTACGACCGAGAACACCAATAATGGTGGCGGCACGACCAACAATGGTGGCGGCAATACGCCTGCGCCTGCGCCCGCTCCTGCCCCCACGCCGCAGCCCGTGACGCCCGCTCCGGCTCCGACGCCTTCCGCACCGAGCCAGTCCGTTGACGGTGGTACCGTTGTTTCGCGCGCCTACAGCAAGCTCGGTTGTGCTTATTCTTGGGGCGGCATTGGGCCGAACAGCTTTGACTGCTCCGGCTTTGTGAGCTACTGCCTCACCGGTCGTTATTGCCGTCTTGGCACCACGGGCACCTTCATGGGCTGGACCCGCGTGTCCGATCCCCAGCCTGGTGATGTCGTGGTTAACTCTTACCACACCGGCATCTACATTGGTAACGGTCAGATGATTCATGCTTCCGACTACAGCACGGGTGTTATCATCAGCTCCGTTGCCGCCGGCATGAACAACAATTACATTTTCGTACGCTACTAGGTGTTCTAACTCAGCAAACGAAAGTGGACCTCGTATCCTTTGGGTGCGAGGTCCATTCTTTTATCTCGACCGTAAGTTTTGCGTGTAAGCAACAATCTAGTTTTGAATACTAGATGTGCACAGCGTCTGTCCAAAAGATAGCTATAATTGTTGAGGAACAACTAGAAAGGACCCTCTATGAACTGGGCACTTATCTCCGATTCGAGCTGCAACCTCCGCGATTGGCAACCGACCGCGCCCCATACCACCTTTGCATATGCACCCCTTAAAATTCGAGTGGGGGAGCGCGAGTTCGTCGATGACCTCACGCTCGATGTTCGCGAACTCAATTGCGCCGTGCAGGCGGAGTCGAGCGCTTCTTCGAGCGCCTGTCCGAGCGTAGGCGAGTGGACCGAACTCTTTAGGCTTGCCGACAAGACAATTTGCATGCCTATCTCCGAGGGCGTCTCGGGAAGCTACAATGCCGCCGCCACGGCACGCGATTTGGTTCTTGCCGAGGATCCGAACCGAAAGATTCATCTGGTCAATTCTCGCGCAGCCGGCGGCAAAATGGACCTGATCTTCCTGCTGTTCGACCGCTATCTCGCAAGCAATCCCAACGTCTCTTTTGAGGAAGCCTGCAGCTATTTTGATGAGCTGGAACTGAACAGCAAGATTCTCTTTAGCCTGTGCAATTACGAAAATCTCGCCAAGGCCGGACGTATTCCCAAGGCAGCTGGGGTTATCGCCAATAAACTCAACATTCGAGTTTTAGGCACGGCAAGCGAGGAGGGGGAGATCAAGCTCGTCGGTCACACCCGTGGCGAAAAGAAGATGCTTGGAAAGATTGTCGACACCATGGAGGCCGAGGGCTTTACCGGTGGAGAAGTCGTCATCGACCATGTCGAAAATGAGGCGGGCGCCCAGGCACTTGCCAGTCGCATTGTGGAGCATTGGCCCGGCTCCAAGACCATCATCATGCCCTGCAACGGACTGGATTCATACTATGCCGAGATGCACGGGCTCATTATTGGCTACGGCATGGGCGTGGCTTCGGGCCAATAACGTCCAACTAAACAAAATACGGGCGGGACAAAGTGTCTGATGGCTCTTTGTCCCGCCCGTCTTGTACGTCGGCTAGCTATTAAACCCATTGAACTTTAAGTAGCTCATTAGATACGCCTTCGATACAAAAGACGATACCGCACTGCGTACGAGCAGCGACTCGCGCGTAACCTGATGTGCGGTATCGGGCACGGGAGTCTGCTCGACGGAAAAAGCCGCACGAATCGATGCCTCGAGCTGATCAATCACATAATCAAAGGCGGTCGGTGCATCATAGCTCAGGCGCTGAATGTTAAAGAGTGCCTGAACCGCAGCGATGGGTAGCACCTGCTTAAAGATACAAATGGCGATGAGACGCGCAATCTGCTCACGGCCATACTGCTTTTTAACCGGAGCGGGAACGAGGCCGACCTTTACGTAGTTATTGATCATCGATGGCGTAATGACGGGCTGCTCCACACAAATCGAAAGCGGCTCCATCCACAGCTCGATGTACTCAATGACCTGGTCACGGTAGAGCGTTACATTCGGCAACTGGTTATAGCGCGGCAAGCTGAGCGTATTGAGTTTGCGGACTATATCAGACTGGATAAATGCATCAGGTAGCACCGTTGGCTGAATATCCTCTGGGCTAATGCTAACCGACGTATCGGACATAGGAATGACATGTTTAACGTGATTCATATGGTGCCTCCGTTCGTTTTCAATATTGTATTCTAGATTATCTAGTTTTGCATACCACAACAATGAACGGTATAACCGTCGATTTTGACTCAGGTCCGGCCGCAGAATAACTGGCTCATGTTTTGCACAACAAAACATCCCGCGACAACATTGCCTCAAGCTCGTTGTGCGGGATGTTTTAGTGATAGAACAACCTTACATAAGATATATTATCGTACTTATCCGCGTAAGAAAGCGTATGCGCTGGTAGCCGCTATGGCTCCGTCCGAAACGGCGGTCACAACTTGACGTAAACGCTTGGAGCGGATATCGCCGGCGGCAAATAAGCCAGGTGTGCGGGTGGCCATCGATTCGTCGGTCACAATACCGCCGTCGGGCGCCAGATCTACCAGATGCTCTACAAGCTCAGTATGGGGCTGCGTGCCAGCAAAGACAAAAATGCCAAACGAACCAGGATCAAAGGACTCGGAATAAGTGCCACCCGTAGCGTTGTCCTTAAAGGTGATAGTCGTGGGCATGGCCTCGCCCGAAAGTTCCACAATACTAGTTTGGTACCTAACTGAAATATTATCTTTTGCGAGCACCTTTTGAACTACGCCATCGGGAGCACGGAACTGATCGCGGCGCAAGACGATGGTCACGCTGCTGGCGATTTCTGACAAGAACAGGGCTTCCTCGCAGGCAGCATTACCGCCACCGATGACAAAAACCTGCTTGCTGCGAAAGAACATGCCATCGCACGTCGCGCAATAAGAAACGCCACGACCGCGATACATATCCTCGCCAACAAAACCAGCAGATCGCGGCGTGGCACCCATGCAAGCGATAACGCTCGAGGCCAGCGTATCGCCCATATCGTGATGCACCGTAAACAGCGCCGCATCCGCATCGTAATCGATACCCGTAACCATGCTCCATGTAACCTGTGCTCCCAGGCCCTCTGCATGTTGCTGAAACCGCTCGCCGAGTTCGGCGCCACTCAAGAGCGGAATGCCCGGATAGTTCTCGACCTCATTGGTTGTGGCGATCTGTCCTCCCGACATGCCTTGCTCTATCACGGTCGTCGTTAGGTTGGCGCGCGCCGAGTAAATGGCTGCAGCATAGCCCGCAGGCCCGCCGCCGATAATCGCAACATCGATCGGCTGATGGGTAGTCATGAAGAGACCTCCTGTCGAAAGATTGGCGTTCTTTGCGCTCATACCCATATTTATGCGAACGTGACACTCATGCACTACAATGATTCTCTGTGAAACAAAGATGAAGGGGAGATATCGATGGATCAGACGCAGACGAGCGACGACGCTCCCCTGCTCACGCACAGCACTCCCCAATCGGAACAAACCACGCTCTTGGCTCAACAAAAACCTCTCGTGACTATCGTGCACGCCTCGGTCGGCTCGGGCCACAAGGCCGCCGCAAATGCGATTGCGCAGGCATTCGACCTCATCCGCGGCACCAATGGCATCCCCGAGGATGTTGAGATTGAAGTGCTCGATATCCTCGATTTTGGACGCATAAAATTCGACGGCAACAAAACGGCCGCCTCGTTTACCGGCGCCACGCGCCCAATTTATGACTTGACCTGGCGTTATACCCTTACCGGACACCTGCTTTGGGGCGGTGGCACGGCATGGTCGCGCATCATGTTCCCCGCATTTAACGAATACGTTCGAACTCGCAGGCCCATTGCCGTGGTAGCCACACATATCACGGCAGCCAACGTCGCCGTCGGCGCGCGCGTCATTACGGGCATCGACTATCCCGTCATTTGCGTACCGACCGATTACGAGGTCGAGGGTTGGTGGCCCCATAAGGACACCGACCTATTCTGCGTGGCAAACGAGTTTATGGCCGAAACACTCCGACCCCGTAAGGTTCCCGAGGCAAAGATCCGCATTACGGGCATCCCCATTCGCGCCGGGTTTGATACGGACTACAACCGCGAGGAAGAACTCGAGAAGTTCAATCTCCCCACAGACAAGCTCGTTGTGCTGGTGATGGCCGGCGCCAGTTTGCCTCAACCGTACGTTCGCTTTCGCACGGAGATGGACCGCACCCTCCCCTTCCTGCGCAGCTTCGAGGACATGCACTTTGTCTTTTTGCCGGGCAAGGATGCCGAATATGGCACCCGTCTCAAAACGCTTTTCGATGCCATGAAACTCGAGAACGTCACGGTTCTTGACTACGTCGATGACATGGCAGCGCTTATGCACGGCTGTGACCTGGCAATCCTCAAATCTGGCGGACTCACTGTTACCGAATGCCTGTGCGCACACCTGCCTATGATTCTGCTGGGCAAGTCATATGGCCAGGAAAAGGCCAACACCACCATGCTCACCGGCATGGGCGCCAGCATGCATGTCACGACCGCACGCGAGCTCATCGTGACACTGCGCCATCTCCACGATCATCCCGAATCGCTCAAGGCACTACTCATTAACGGCGAAGTGCTGCGCCGTCCACGCGCAGCCGAGGATATCGCCATCGCAACCATGGAACTTGCAGGCAAGCCCCAAAAGCGCAAACGAGCCTTCTGCCGCTTCTACTGGGGCGAAAAACCAGCGCATATCCGCTAGCCGAAAGTTCGCTGCTCGGCGGGAGCCGCCCATATATCATTCCATGCTCAAACATTCTCGCGGGGCGCTCGCATCCCTCCCGCCCACCTCTCACACATATCATTCCATGCTCAAACATTCTCGCTTCGCTTCGCTCGCTGCGAAACTGCGCGTGGAACGATATGTGTGAGAGGTGGGCGGGCGTCTACTCGCTTGAAAACAATAATCAATCTTTCTGATATGCAGATGCGACAAAGGAGCAATTCCTTTGCCGCATCTGCAAACTGCAATTAATTACTTTGGTTCACCTTTGCAGCTTCTAATGTGAGGATCCGGCGCAGCTTGTAGTGCGTAAACGCAGCTGACCGGCCCGACCCGCCTATATATCGTCCCACGCGCAGTTTCGCAGCGAAGCGAGAATGTTTGAGCATGGGATGATATATAGGCGGGTCGGGCCGGTCAGCGGAAAGTACGTAAACGACTAGGATACGCCGCTAGAACCGAAACCGCCGGCTCCTCGATCAGTTTCGTCTAGTTCTTCTACTTCTACGAGATTGACCGTGGGGACTTCTTGGATGACGAGTTGGGCGATGCGGTCGCCTTTGTTGATCTGGATATTGTTGATGGGGTCCAGGTTGATGAGGATGACCTTAAGTTCACCTCGATAGTGGGCGTCGATGAGACCGGGCGTGTTGACTATAGACAGGCCCTGCTTAATGGCTAGACCGCTGCGGGGCTGGACAAAGCCGGCGTAGCCATCGGGCAGCGCAATGGCCAAGCCAGTGGAAACCAAACGTCGCTCAAAGGGCTTGAGGGTACAG
>URWZ01000105.1 GCA_900551625.1 uncultured Collinsella sp. | reverse complement strand
AGCCAAAGTCGTCGTCGAACACCGAGATGCCGGCCTTGGCCGAGCCGCGAAAACCGCGCTCGTCGAGCAGCGTGTCGCAGGCCTCGAGCAGCGACGGCACCGCCGCCTTGTCAAGCTGGCACTCGCCAAAGGAGCGGATGGCCTCGAACTTGGTCTTGGCCTCCCCCTCCGGCAGCGCATCGACGAGCGAATAGAAGACATCCACCGGCACCGACAGGCGCGGCTCAAAGCAATCGAGCACGCCGGTGTGGTGGCCCACGGCGAGCGTGTAGTACAGCACGTCGCAGGCCTCCTGGGGAACGTCTTCCTCGGTCTCCACAAACTTACGCGTGAGCTCGTAAAAGACCACCTGGTCGGGCGCATGGTCCAGGCAGGGGTCGGCGACGCCCTCGGCAGCCTCGTCGCTTGCGCGCGAGGCATCGCCAAAGGAGCCGCCGAGCATACCGGGGCCCGCAAAGTAACCAGAGCGGTCCGTGAGCTCCATCTAGCGACCTCCGGCCAGCACAAGATCCTGCAGCGCCGAGTAGACCTCAACGCGGCGCGGATCGTCCTGCTTGTCGATGAGCAGCGCCATGGCACCGCGGATATCGCCCTTGGGCGCACCCTCGAGCGTATCCATAAACTCGTTGGCCAGGTCGCGGCCGTAGCGGTAGCCGCTCATGGCGCGAGCCTCACGCTCGATGGCAACGCGCAGCTTGTACGGCACGCCGGGGTGCAGGATATCGGCCTGCTCGCCGGCGGCCTCCACCGTGGTCTCGGCATGGAGCTTTTGGTCCAGCAGACCGAGCGCCATGGCAAAGCCGTAGACGGTCTGCGCGGGGCTGGGCGGGCAGCCGGGGATGTAGACATCGACCGGCAAGATTTTGTCCGTGCCGCCCCAGACGCAGTAGTTGTCGTAGAAGATGCCACCGGTGCAGCCGCACGCGCCATAGGACACCACGATCTTGGGATCGGGTGCAGCCTCAAAGGCGCGCAGGGCCGGCATGCGCATGGCGCGCGTCACGGCACCGGTGTACAGCAGCACGTCGGCGTGACGGGGCGAGGGCACGACCTTGATGCCAAAGCGCTCGACGTCGAAGACGGGCGTGATGGAACCGAAGATCTCAATCTCGCAGCCGTTGCAGCCGCCGCAGTCGACACGGTAGACGTACACCGAACGCTTGATCTTCTTAAGAAGAGTCGCCTTGGCCTTCTCGATGCTCTCGTCGAGCTCGATCTTGGTCGGGCGGTACTGGAGCCGCTCGGGCAAAAGCGTGGGTTCGGCCATGGTTACTCCTCCTTCGTTTCAAAATCCATGATGATGCCCTCGACCGGCGCCGGACCGGCGGGGATCTCGGGCGCATCGGGGTTGAGCTCGCGGTCGACATACTCCGGGTTCACGCCGTGGCCGCCCAGATACTCCATGCCGGGGCCCTGGGGCTCACCGGACGCAAGCGTCTCGTTGGCAGCCATGCCGCGCGCGTTGCCGGTCTTTACGGCCGAAGCGGCGCGCAGGGCATCGAGCTCGCGCTTGCACTCCTGGCACATACCGACGGTACGGGCGGCCTGCTCGGCCTCCATGCCGCCGGCCTTTTGCAGCAGGCGCTTGGCGTAGTCGATCTCCTTGTGCGGGGCAAACGGCTTGCCGCAACGCGAGCAGTGCTCGAGCGTATAGACGCTCTTGCTGGTGAGGTCGTCCTTGCTCATGACGGCCAGCTCAAACTCCTCGGTGAGCTTGATGGCCTCCATGGGGCAGGCCTCCTCGCAGCGGCCGCAAAAGATGCAGCGGCCGTAGTCGATCGACCAGGTGATGGTATCGGCCGCAAGGTCGGTGTCCATGCGAATGGCATCGGCCGGGCACGCCACGCCGCAGGCACCGCAGGCGATGCAGAGCTCGGCGTTGTGCTCGGGCTTGCCGCGCATGTCCTTGTTGGTGGGGAACGGCGCAAACGGGTACTTGACCGTCGCGTCGCCGGCCTTGGCGTTAACCTTCCAAAGCTTCAGCATATTAGAGCGCCTCCTCATCGAGCGGAGCGGCCATGGTGCCCTCGCCCGCAAGCGGCGACTTGTCGCGCCAGACGTTCTCGATCTGTTCCTTGTCGAGCACGTGGTCGCGCTTGGCGGCGACATCGGTCACCGTCACGCGGTCGGTGCAGGAGTAGCACGGGTCGAGCGAGCCGACGATCAACGCAGCGTCACCCACGGTGTTGCCGCGGAACATGTAGCGCAGGACCGGCCAGTTGCTGTACGTGGCGGCCTTGGCGCGCCAGCGGTAGCACTTCTGGTTGTTGCCGAGCATGGCCCAGTGCACGTCCTCGCCGCGCGGCGCCTCGGTGGCGCCGATGGCGTACTTGTGCGGGGTGTACTCCCAATCCGTGGTGAGGATGGGGCCCGACGGGCAGTTCTCGAGCATGGTCTCGATCATGTCGATCGAATCATAGACCTCCTGGATGCGAACGGCGGTACGGCCGAAGGCATCGCAGGTGTCGGCCGTGGCGGCGTGCATCTTTTGAACGTCCGGATCGGCGTAGCCGTCGAAGGGATGGTCAAAGCGCACGTCGCGGGCATAGCCCGAGCCACGCATGAGCGGGCCGACCGGCGAGAAGTCGCGTGCAATCTTGCGGTCCAAGATGCCGATACCGCTCGTACGCTCAATAAAGTTGGGCGTGGAGAGTAAGACGTCGACGAGCTCCTGAACCTCGGAGCGCAGCTGGTGGATGGTCGTGAGCGTGGAGAGCTTCTGCTCGGCCAAAATGTCGCGACGCACGCCGCCGATCACGTTGAGGCCGTAGGTCTTGCGGTGACCGGAGAGCTTCTCGGCCAGATCCATGGACTTCTCGCGGACGCGGAAGAACTGCTGGAAGCCGGAGTCGAAGCCCGTGTAGTGCGACGCCAGGCCAATGTTGAGCAGATGCGAGTGCAGACGCTCGACCTCGAGCATGATGGCGCGGATGTACTGGGCGCGCGGCGGAACATGGATGCCCTGGGCGCGCTCGACGGCCTCGGCATAGGCCACCGAGTGGGCGCAGCCGCAGATGCCGCAGATGCGGTCGGCGAGGAACGTCACGGCGTCATAGTTCAAGCGCGTCTCGGCGACCTTCTCCATGCCGCGGTGCACGTAGAACAGACGGTAGTCGGCGTCGACGATCGTCTCGCCCTCAACGAACAGGCGGAAGTGGCCGGGCTCGTCGGAGGTAATGTGCAACGGGCCCATGGGGACAAGCGTCGTCTCCTTGCCCTTGGTATCGGCCAAGAACTCGTAGTTTTCCATGTCGCTCGCGGGAGCGGGACGGAAGCGGTAGTCCATGGAGTCCTTGCGCAGCGGGTACAGGCCGCTGGGCCAATCGTCGGGCAGCACCAGGCGGCGACGATCGGGCAGACCCTCGGGAATCAAGCCGAACATGTCGCGCAGCTCGCGCTCGCCCCACACACAGGCGGGGACGAACGGTGTCACGGACGGGAACGTCATCTTGGCGGGATCGACCTCGGTGCGCACGGTCACCCAACCGGGATCCTCCCCCTCCATGGAGATGACATAGTACACGGCGTAACGGCCGCACAGGCTGCGCTCATCGTTGCCGATGATCACGGGAATCCAGCCGTAGCGCTCGTAGTACAGGTAGTGGACGGCCTCGGGCAGCTTGTCCTGCTTGACGGTGATCGTCAGCTGGTCCTCGCACTGCCACTCGACCTTCTCGATGCAGCCCGGAACAGCGCGGCGCAGGGCCTCGACATGGCTCTCGCAGCGACGGGCATACACCTTGTTCTCAGTTTCAATCATTCGTTACTCCACCTCGCTCTGAGCGGTCTCGGTACCGAACACAGCGCGGTACATCGGCGTCGCGTGAAGCTCCTCGGTGCTCTGCTCGAGCACGATGCCGGTCGCAGTCTCCACACCGTGCACGAGAGGCAGCGGGGTGGCGATGCCAAACCACAAGATCATGACAGCCAGGATGATTTCGGGGATAAGCATGAGCGCCGGGGCCTCATGCTTGCCCATGGCCTGGGGCGCATGGCCGAATACCGACTTGAGTGCGATGCGGGTGAGCGCGGAGATGGCCACGGTAAGACCGAGGGCGACCACGACGACCAGCCACATGGGACCGGCGGTAACACCGGCGACAAAAGTCAGGAACTCGGAGATAAACATGCCAAAGGGCGGGAAGGCACCAAGACCGAGCAGTGCCAAGATGGCGAGCGCGGCGGTTGCGGGGGCAACCTCGACGACACCCTGAATCTTAGCCAGGCTACGCGTGCCAAAGGCGTGCTGGATGTTGCCGGACACGCAGAAGGCAAGCGTCTTGGTAAAGCCGTGGAACACGCAGTGCAGCAGGGCCGCGGCGATACCCAGCGGGCCACCGATACCCAGGCACAGGGCGATAACGCCCACGTTCTCCACAGACGAGTACGCAAAGCGGCGCTTGAGGTCGTCCTGACGAAACATCGAGAGTGCCGCCACCAAAATGGACAGCGTGCCGACGATCAGCAGCAAAAGCTGCGGATACTCGGCGCCCACGGCCTGGATGGTAAAGCCGTAGAAGCGCATGATCACAAGCATGGCGCACTTAAGCAGCACGCCCGAGAGCAGGGCCGAGACAGGGCTCGGGGCCTGGGAGTGGGCATCGGGCAGCCAAGTGTGCATGGGGAACAGGC
Source organism: uncultured Collinsella sp. (assembly GCA_900551625.1). GTDB lineage: Bacteria > Actinomycetota > Coriobacteriia > Coriobacteriales > Coriobacteriaceae > Collinsella. The sequence continues at coordinate 1,512 of URWZ01000105.1, read as the reverse complement.
CGGCCTTGGTGCCAAAGCCGATCACGATAAACGCAAAGGCGAGGCGCATGAGCGTCGGATCGAACTGGTCGGCATACGGCAGTACGCACGACAGGAATGCGGCCTCGTGGGCGTTGGGAATCACGTCGGCGGCGTTGGCGTAGATCAGCAGCGTACCGAACAAGCCAAAGGCCACGCCGGCGGTGCAGACCATCGCATACTTCCAAGAAGCCTCGAGGGCCGTCTTGTTCTTGTAGATACCCACCAGGAACACGGTGGAAAGCGTGGTTGCCTCCACGGCGGCCCACGTGAGGATCATGTTGTTGGACAGGCACGCGAGCAGCATGGTGAACACAAACAGGCTAAACAGCGCAAAATACTGCTTGGCGCGCTCGGCGGGCATGGAGCCCTCCTCGATATCGGCCTTTACATAGGGCAGCGAGAACAGCCCGGTAAGAAAACCGATAAAGCCGATGAGCAGCACAAAGATGGCACCCAGCGAATCGAGGTGGAACCACAGGCCAAGAGCGCTCGCGGTGTCGCCGCTCATAAGGACGTCACCAGCCGTCACAATCGACAGCACCAGGACGGCTGCGGCGGAGACCAGGTTGAGACCGGCAAACACGTTATAGGACGTGTTCTTGGGCAAAAACGCCATGACCAGCGAGAACACCAAAGGAGTCGCGAGCAGGGCGAGAATCAACGTTTCCATGGACTACCCCCTCAGCTCGGACAGGTCGCGCGCATCGAGCGAGTGGGAGTCGTCCCAAATGCGACGCACGACGATGGACATGATGATGACGGCAAAGATGGCGTCGGTGGCGATACCGATCTCGATGATCTCGGGAGCGGTGGGGGCCAAAAGCGCGAGCGTCACATGGCTGCCGTTTTCCATAAGGCAGTATCCAAAGATCTGCTTCATGATGTTGCGCTGCGAAATGATGCAGGTGAGGCCCACGAAGAAGTGAGCGAAGCTAATGGCGAGCGCTGGCGTTGCAACCTCGGCCGTGGGCAGGCTGATCTGCGTCACGACGGCAAAGCAAATCGCGACCTCGACGGCAATGATGCAAATGGCCCACGCGGGCTTAAGGCCGGCCTTGAGCGATGCGTCGCTCGGCTCGCCCATCTTCTTGTATGCGCGGTTGAGAATGTAAGGGACCAGGACGACCTTGGTGATAAAGGCAGATCCAGCCCACATAAGCAGCTCCTGCGCACCGGTGGTGGCACCGAGCGTAGCGAGCAGTCCCACGAGCACCAGTGACTGCACCGCATACCAGCTGATGGCGTGCTTGATGTTCTTTGAGACGACCACCATGGTGGACGTGACGATCAGAAGGCCGCCAAGGATGTTGACGATCGAATAACCCATGTCGTTCTACCTCCTAACCGATCCAGCTGGCCGAAAGCGGGCCGCTGACGATAACCATGATGATGAGCACGATGAACACGAACGCCATCGCGCGGGGAAGCGGGGCTCCCGCAGCGACCTCGTCGCTCGGCTCGCCGGGCAGGCAATAGCCCATCCACTTGAGG
>URWZ01000104.1 GCA_900551625.1 uncultured Collinsella sp. | reverse complement strand
CGAGATAGCGTAGCGTCTCGTGGGCTCGGAGATGTGTATAAGAGACAGGCATACCCTGGGCGCGCGTGTCCTGCACCATGGCGGACACGCCCGAGTTCTCATCACTAATCAGGCAGACGGTGGAGGTCTTGGCCGAAACCTCGATAATCTGACCGATGACACCGGCAGAACTCGTCACGGGCATGTTGATGGTAAGACCGTCGGCAGAGCCTTTGTCGATGGTAACGGTCGAGGTCCAGGCATCACCCGAAGCGCCGACAATGCGAGCCGCGGTGGACTTGAGGTTGTAGGTCGACTGAAGACCGACCAGGCTCTCGAGTCGCTCGGCGGTCTTTTGAGCCTCGGAGAGCTCAGCAACCTTTGACGTCAGGACCTCGTTTTGCTTCTTAAGCTCGTCGAGGGTGTCTTGCGAAGCCGTAAGGTTTGAGAACACGTTTCCGATTGCGTTAAAGGGCGCAGCCACAGCCGAGCCCACAAAACGCACCGGCGAGGTAATCGTCGTCACGCCAGAGCGCACGGCATGAATCGGTCCCGCCTCGCCCTCGCGAATGTAAAACGTGAGCAGCAGCACCGAAATTACGCTGAAAACAATCAACGGGCGCATACCCGTTGATTGTCGCTTGGTATTCAGATTTGAAGAGAAACCCGAAGATCGTGCCAAATGGAATCCACCTTTTGGAAATTAAGCATTGGTCTGGACGAAGCCACCGTCAAACGCGTTGGCCTCGAGCACGCGGGCGCAGCCGTTGACGACGTTGTCGAGCGCCGTAGGGCTAACGTTGACCGAAACGCCGGTCTCGTCGCGCAAACGCACGTCGAGACCGCGCAGCAGCGCGCCGCCACCGGTCAGCAATATGCCATAGTACATAAGGTCCGAGGCAAGATCGGGCGGCGTGGCGTCGAGGGCGTCCTTGACGGCCTTGGCCATCTCGTCGAGCGGCTTGTTGAGCGCGCGACGAATCTCCTCACTCTCGATGCGCACGGTCTTGGGCAGGCCCGTGATCACGTCGCGGCCGTTGACCTCGACGTCGAGCTCGTCCTTGAGCGGCACGGCAGAACCGACCTTGATCTTGATGTCCTCGGCCGTGCGCTCGCCGATAGCCAGGTTATAGGCATCGCGAACGTGGGTAAGGATAGCCTGGTCAAACTCGTCACCGGCAATGCGGATGGACTGCGACACGACGATACCGCCCATGGCGATAACGGCGACCTCGGTGGTACCGCCACCGATATCGATGACCATGGAGCCAGTGGGCTCCTCGACAGGCAAGTCGGCGCCGATGGCAGCGGCCATGGGCTCCTCAATCAGGTATGCCTGGCGGGCACCGGCCTGGATCGTAGCCTCAAAAACGGCGCGCTTCTCGACCGACGTGACACCGGAGGGGACGCAGACGACAACGCGCGGACGCGGGGTCCACGGATAGCGCTTCTCGGACGCCTTGTCGATAAAATAACGAAGCATGGCCTCGGTAACGTCGAAGTCGGCGATGACGCCGTCCTTAAGGGGACGCACAGCCACAATGTTACCGGGCGTACGGCCGAGCATGCGCTTTGCCTCGATACCGACAGCCAGGATGCGCTCATCGTTCTTGTCGATGGCGACAACGGAGGGCTCACGAATGACGATGCCCTTGCCGCGCACGGAGACAAGCGTGTTGGCGGTGCCGAGGTCGATGGCAAGATCGCCCGCATAGCTACCGAAGAACATATCCATCAAAGAAAACAACGCAACTCCTGATGTGTTGGATGATTGCTGGAAAACTACTAGCCCATCATACTAGCGCAAGCCCGGCACCTCACTTGCGGTGAAGCACCGGGCAGCGCCAAATCTCATAAGGTCACTACTGGTTGTCAGCAGCCGAGAGATCGATGTCGAGCGAGGAGACGGCCCAACCGATATGGTTGTCGGAACGCACGAACTTGACGGTGTACTCCTGCTCGCCGCCCTTGGACAGCGACGCCTTGACCTTGGCGGTGGTCTCGGTCATAGACTGATCCATGCCCTCAATGGAGACGGTGGCGCCCTGCGGAATCGAGGAAATGATCATCGACTTGGCGTCCTCGGGCAGGCTGGAGGCCAGGCAGGACTCGGCCTTGGCGGTATCGCCGTCACCGGCAGCCTGGAACAGGTCGGTGACAACAGACTCCTGCGAGGGAAAGCCCAGGCCGCGCGTGTAGGCGAAGCCAAGACCGCCTGCGGCAATGACGATCAGCAGAAGCAGCACCAAGAAAACCTTGAGGCCCGTGTGGCGATGGCGACGACGGACCTTGGCCTCCTTGCGGTCCTGCTGAACCATCTCGGACTCGGACAGGGTGAAGAAGCCGGTGTCCGAGGGGTCGGGCATAAATTGACCGGTAGCACCCGTGGGGTCGAGCGGGTCGACGGCGGGAGCATCCATCGCGGGAGCCGGCGCCGTGGCCATGGCCGTCTGGGCCGAAAGAGCAGCGAGGGAATCGTGCACGCGGGCAAGCTCGTCGGCCTGCTCGGGCGTGAGCTGGTAGATGCCATCGGCGGTGGCGGCGTTAAAGGCATCGAGCGCGTCAGAGGGGCGACCGGCGGCAGAGAGCGCCTCGCCCATACCGGCGTTAAGCGCACGCGTGTCATCGCGCGGACCGGCAAAGTCAATGGCCGTGCGGTAGGTCTCTACGGCGTCTGCCGGACGGCCGAGCTTAATGAAGCAGCGGCCAAGATCGCCGAGGGCGGCGGCGGGAGCCGGGTTGGCGCCATCGATGGCAGCCTGACGGAAGGCGGTGCCGGCATTGGCATAATCGCCCGACTGGAACAGGGCGTTGCCCAGACCCAGATAGGCCTTAAACGGCGTGGCATAGGATGCATCCTGCGTTGCAGCGGAGAAAGCCTGGGCTGCGGTCACATAGTCACCCACGGCAGCAAGCGCCTTGCCGCGGTTGGTAAGCAGCGCGCCGCGCTTGCCATAGGTACCGTCGTTGAGGGCGGCGGCGTAGGCCTCGGCGGCCTCGGCATACATGCCCAGGTGCATCAAGGCGTTGCCGCGCAGATGGTCGGCCTCGCCCATAATCTCACCGGGGGTCTTTGCCGCACCGAGCATCTGGGCGGCAGCGGAATAATCACCCGCGCGATAAGCGGCGCGGCCCTGTTGGATCAGCTGGCTATTCAAGGAAGTCCCCTTTACTCGTGAACGATCTCGACATGGACGATCTCGTCACCGGCACGCAGCTGCGAGATGACGTCGAGGCCCTCGACCGTGGTGCCAAATACGGTATAGCCGGAGTCGAGGTTGTGCTGGGCACCCAGGCAGAAGTAGAACTGCGAACCTGCGGAATCGGGATCCATGGAACGTGCCATGGCAAGCGCGCCGTCGACGTGGCTGTTACGCGGGTTGGTAGCGAACTCGCCCTTGATGCAGTAGCCGGGGCCACCGGTACCGGGCATGCCGTCGGGGCCCTCAAGGCCGGCGGCGACATCGGCGCCGGACATATCGCGGGTATTGGGGTCGCCGCCCTGGATCACAAAACCGGGCACATAGCGATGGAACTTAAGGCCGTCGTAAAAACCCATCGTGGAAAGCTCGCAGAAGTTCGCCACGTGGATGGGGGCGCCCTCGCCGTCAAACTTGACCTTGATGGTGCCCTTCGACGTCTCGATCACCGCGCACTCATCGCCGGCAAGCTGATACTCGGGCGTGTAGAGCTCTTTCTTAAAACCAAACATGTGGTTCCTTCCTCGTGCGTTTAAAGCATATTTGGTCAAATTGTAGCAATAAGCACGGGCTTCCATCAATTGCGCACGCAGGTTATGCCGCCGGAGGGCAACAAATTACGAACGTTGCTGCGGTCTCCATGCGCTCACGTTGGCGTCGTACTGGTTAAGCGCGCTGTTGCCGCCTTGTGCGATGGGCGCCAGGATCTCGCTCTGGTGAGCGCTCAGCGACTCACCGTCGGGAATGGATAGCGAGATGTCCCAGCTCTGGCAGATCACGTCGACGCGCTCGTACATCCACTGGGCAAGCTGCTTTAGATGATCGATGTCCTCCGCATAGACGGTGTCGTCCTGAACCTTGAGGTTATTGAGCTCATCCTGGGTCTTTTTAATCTGATCGCGTAGGGCATAGGCGCTCTGCGACAGCTCCTGGCGGGTGGAGAGCGGCGTACGCAGATAGCCGTTATTAAACGAATCGATGACCTCGCCGATCTGATCATCGTCGCTGTACGACACGATGGTCTGGTACAGGCCGTCGAGCCTGGTGTAGAGCTGGTCGTCGGTTAAGACGGTCTCCTCCTGAACGACCTCGGACGCATCCTTTTGCTTGGACTCTTTCTCGGTGGCCTCGCCCTTTTGGCGCGACGGGAAGGTGGTCTTGGCGGCCTGGCCAAACTGGTCGTAGAAGCCGGGCATGACGCCCATAGGATCGGCAGTCACAAACCAATACGCACCACCGCACACGGCGGCGAGCACCGCGATGACGATAAGCGGTTTGGGGATATGGCGCTTGTGCTTGTGATAGGCATCCTCGTCGGAATGGACCTTGCGCTTGGCCTTTTGCTTTTTGGGCTGGACATCATCGCGCAGGGACACCGGTGTGGGGATATCGACCTTGGGGATGCCAAAGTCCTTATCGAAGGCAGGCAGCACGCAGGTCTCGTTGGGGTCGGCGGCATCCGAGAGCACCGCGGCGGCAGAGGCCGGCGCATGGGGCACCTCGGTATCGATCTGCTCCTGCGTCAAGCGCGGAAAGCCGGCCGTGCGGCCTGCTGCCAGATCGGATGCAGCCGCGTCTTTGGAAAGGATGCCCGGGGCGGGGCGCCCGCACTTGGGACAGGTGCGATCATGCGGGGACAGGCGTGCGCCACAACCATCGCAGAATACGAACTCGGTATGCTCGGGACCGTCGCCCGGACCAACGTATGCGTTGCAATAGGGGCAGAACGAGGCGCCGTCCTCTATGGTCTTAAGGCAATGCGGGCAGATCACGGCTTCCTCTTTTCGGAGCAATTCGTACAGTCGAGGTTAGAGCATAACATCGCCACGCCCCCACAGGAGCAAGGCACCAATTCAACATCGCCAGAAAAATCATCCCCGGGGCGACTGGGACTAGGCTTTATTTGCGGGCTTTTTCTTCTTGCTCGGCATCGAGACCTTAATGCCCTGGGCGGACTTGGTCACACGCGAGCGAGTGACGCCCGTGCCCTTCTTTTTCTTGGGCTGGGCCTTTTCCACACCCTCGAGCGCGCGAACCTCGGCCTCGCGAGCGGTGCGCTCCTCACGGCGCTGCGCCATATCGGCGGCGACGCGCTTGGCAAAACGCTGGGCAGTTGAGCCCGTCGAGCTCACCTTGCCGCCGCCACGACCCAGACGGACGCGAACGCCGCGGCCAAAGCCGGTGGCAGCATGGCGACGACGCGGCTTAAGCGAATCCATCATCGTGGCGAGCTTAAAGAACACCGTGCAGGTAAAGACGACGATCGCCAGTAAGATAACCGCCTCACCCGTCGACAGGTTGGCGATGGACAGCAGCTGCGGGAATCCGATAACACCCGCCAGGATGCCGACGACGACAAACACAAAAAGCACCACACGCAAGGGCGTAAGCGGCTGCGAGATACGCCAGATCAGACTCACGCTCGCCGCACACGACGTAAGCAGGCACATGGTCGAAAGCGTGAGCTGGTTAAAGCCAAACACGCGCGCTACAAAGATATCGAGCGCCGCAGCCATAATAACCGCCAGCGACGCCGGCAACGCACGCTTGAGCACGTTGGTCAAGAATGACCCCTTCACGCGGGTTTTGTTGGGCTCCAAACCCAGCACAAAGCCCGGCGCGCCGATGCAGAAGAAGTTGATGAGTGTCATCTGAATCGGCTCGAAGGGATACGGCGGAAACGCGATGCACAGCGCCGCCAGGCCCATCGAGAACAGCGTCTTAGTCAAGAACAGCGCCGCAGAGCGCTGCAGGTTGTTGATGGAGCGACGGCCCTCAGCCACCACGGCGGGCATCGAGGCAAAATCGTTGTCGACCAGCACGATCTCGGCCACGTTGCGCGCAGCATCGGAACCGGCGGCCATGGCCACGGAGCAGTCGGCCTCCTTGAGCGCCAGCACGTCGTTGACGCCGTCGCCCGTCATGGCAACGGTATGGTCGCGACGCTTGAGCGCCTGCACGAGTTCGCGCTTTTGCTGCGGCGTCACGCGACCAAAGACGTGATAGCGGTCCACCGCCGCATCAATCTTGGACGGCGT
>URWZ01000103.1 GCA_900551625.1 uncultured Collinsella sp. | reverse complement strand
CCTATGAGACAACTTTTTCGCAAGACCTTATCAGCGCTGACAGCGGCGGCGCTGCTGTGCGCACTGGCCTTGCCCGCCGCGGCCTCGGAGGCGCTGGGCGAGGATCTGACCGCAAAGGACACGCAGCTGCACGATCAGACGACCGCGCGAACCGCCACCGCCGATACGCGGCATGCCGTAATTGTTGACGCTCACGGTGTCGCCGTACTGGGCGCCAGCGGGGACGCACACCTTGACGACCTCGTCAGGCATAATGCCCTCGACCTCGATCTCGCATCCGAGCGCAGCCTGCGCAATCGAGATATCGCTCACGAGGTACAGGTCGTCGCCGTTGCGCTTAAAACGCTCGTGGTCGGCGACGCGCACGTTGACGATCAGGTCGCCCGACGGCTCGCCGCGAAGGCCGGCCTCGCCAAAACCGCTCACGCGCAGCTGGCGACCGGTCGAAACGCCGGCGGGAATATCGATATCGATCTTTTCGTGCGAAGGCGTGCGGCCCTGACCGTCACAGGTCTCGCAGGGATGGTCGATGACCGTGCCTTCGCCGTGGCAGTCGGGACAGGGCGAAGAGGACTGAACCTGGCCCAGGAAAGAACGCTGGACCGTCGTCACATAGCCCGTGCCGTGGCAGCGGCTGCACTGCTTTTCCTGTGCGCCCTCGGCCCTACCGGTGCCGTTGCAATCCTCGCAGGGGGCAAGGCGGTCATAGCTGATCGTCTTTTTGCAACCGAGTGCCGCCTCCTCAAGGGTCACCGAAAGGGAGATGGCCATATCGCGGCCGCGACGACGCTCACGGCGATTTCGGGCGCCACCGCCGGCACCGCCGCCAAAGAACGACGAGAAGAGGTCGTCCATGCCCATGCCACCAAAGATATCGTTGATGTCGACATAGCCAGAGCCACCGGGGCCGTCCGCGGTGCCGTAACGGTCGTAGTTAGCACGCTTCTGCTCGTCGGAAAGAACGGAATACGCCTCGTTGAGCTCTTTGAACTTGGCCTCGGCCTCGGGGTCGTCCGAAACGTCCGGGTGTACGGTACGGGCCTTCTTTAGAAACGCGCGCTTAATCGTCCGCGCGTCGGCATCCTTGTCGACGCCAAGTACCTCGTAGTAATCCCTATTTTCCGACACGACCGAATCCTTCCGACTTTCATTATTGTCACAGTGCGTCCTATACCCAAGCTGGGCCGGCCGCAAACAGAGGGGTTGATGTTATTGCATTGCGTAGGGCGAAAGCATGGCACGTTGCGAGCAGCTCGCAAACCAAACCGACACGAGCGCAAACATAAATCCGTTGGCAAAACCGTTGGCAAACTGCATCGCGCCGCGCTTCCACCACAGCAGGCTGCGGTGCAGCACGCCGTCCGAGACCACCATGAACAGGCCCATGGCAAACGGAATAAAGCACATCACGGCAAAGGCCGAGAACACGCCCGAGATGGCCGACAGCACCAAAAACGGCGCCACGATGCCCATCAGGTAAAAACCGGTACGGGCCTTGCCCTCCAGACGCTCGGCCTCGACATGAGCGCGGCCGACCAGATCGCCACCCGAGGCACCGTTGGTGCCGGCGTGACCCATGCCGCCAATGCGGACCTCGTCGCCATCGTGCGTACCGGCAGGAAACTCAATCGTCTGCTCGGAGGTCACACGGACACGGCCGCTGCCGCCGCAATCGGGGCAGGGGTCGGCGACGACCTTACCGGAACCGCCGCACTCGGGGCAGACCGACTGAAACGTGCCGGCACCGAACAGGAAGGACAGGTCGACATCGATGTGGCCGCGACCACCGCAGCTCGGACAGGTATGTGCATGCTCGGACGAAACAGAACCCGAGCCGCCACAGTGGCCACAGGTATCGAAGCGCGTATAGCGGACGGTCTTGCGGGCACCGCCCTTGGCCTCCTTAGCGTCGAGCTTGATATCGACGACCACGTTGGCGCCGTTCTCGGGATTATAGGCAGCCTGCCCGCGACGCGGCTGGCCCCAGGCGCCACCAAAGGGAAAGCCGCCCTCAAAGGGATTGCCATAGCCTGCGCTGCCGGCGTAGCCGCCGCCATAGGGCGAAGCCGTAGGAGCGCCGGCGAAGGGGTTGCCCGAGCGCATGGCGTCGTAGCGCGCACGCTTCTGCTCGTCCGAAAGCACGGCGTAGGCCTCGGAAACCTCTTTAAACTTTTCCTCGGCATCAGGTTCTTTGTTGACGTCCGGATGGAGCTTGCGGGCCTTTTGCTGGAAGGCCTTCTGTATATCACGCGAGGTGGCGTCCTTGGAGACACCCAAAATCTCGTAGTAATCTTTTTCGTTCATCGTCGCCATGCGCGGCAACCTCCTGCTCACAGCAGCGTATATATTGCGGTAATTCTACCCGAGCGGCCTAAGCTAGACCCCAAAACAGCTCGAACAGCACATTTCCATCGAGCCAGCCCAAGTGGGTGGGCGCTAAACGGGCGTGGGCACGACCTGCGATAACGTCTTTCGAGGCGACGCACCCCGCATGCCCCTCGACATAATCGGGCACCCAAGTGGCAAGACCCAACTCGAGCGCACGGTCACAGGCCGCCACCAGCTCGTCTGCAGCGATCACGCTTGCCGAGCGAACCAACAGATCGGGCCCAATGCCACGCGTCATGCGGCAGGCGAGCATCAAATCCTCGGCCGCAGCCTCGCGCTGCGACAGATACTCGGCATCAAACGTCGTCGCGGCGTCGTCGCGTTGCACCAAGCGCACGCGATACGCATCGCCGCGAGCAGGCACGTCGGGAAACAGCCCGGCCAAGCGATCGAAATCCTCGGCGTCGAGCATACCGGCGGCAGAGCGGCCCAAGCCCAGATAGCCCCGTCCTGTCCAATAGGCAATGTTGTGGGCACACTCATGTCCGTCGAGCGCGTAGCTTGCCACCTCATACGGGTGATAGCCGGCCGCACCCAGGCACTCACGCGCCGCGTCCATGCACGCAGCCTGAAAATCCTCGTCGGGCTCGAGCGACTCGTCGCGACACGCCATGTGGTAGAGCGGCGTGCCCTCCTCGAGCGTGAGCGGGTACACCGACACATGATGCGGCGCCGCCGCCAGCACGCCATCGAGCGTGCGTTGCCAGCTTACGGCGGTCTGCCCGGGAAGTCCGCACATCAGGTCGCAGGACACATCGAGCCCAGCGTCCTTAACCGTCGTGATGGCAGCGAGCGCCCGATCGGCATCGTGAATACGGGCAATCGCAGCAAGCTCGGCGTTGTCAAGGGTTTGAACTCCCAGAGAGACGCGTGTGACACCGACCTTGGCAAGCGCAGTGGCAAGCCCGGCGGTCAACGACTCGGGATTGGCCTCGCAGGTAAACTCAACGGGCTTGCACCACATGCAAATACGCCGGGCAAGCTCCACCAGACGCTCTCCTGCCAGCGACGGCGTACCGCCGCCAACATAGACGGTGCGGACCTGCGCAAGCGCGCCTGCGTCGCCAAAGGCATCGAGGCGCGCATACAGTTGCTCAAAATAGACATCGAGCGCAGCACTCAGGTCGCACGAAGCAAAACTGCGTGAGTCAAAGTCGCAGTATCGGCACTTTTGGGCGCAAAACGGCACGTGGACGTACAGCGCGGTAACGGCCACCGTTAGGCCTCCAGCGGATGAGCGGGCACCGACTCGCCGGCGGCAAGCGCGGTCTCGCAGGCCACCACATCGCGCTCGATATCATCGACCAATGCCATGAACTCCTCGTATGTGGAGCAGCGCACCACCTGCGCGCGCCAGGCGGCGGCATGGGGCATGCCCTTAAGATACCAGCTCGCGTACGTGCGGGCACGTGACATAAGCGGCAACAGCTCATGCGTGAGCGTCAGGTGCTCGCGCAGGGCATCCAGGCGCTCGACCGAGCTACGCACCGGTACTGGCGTGCCATCGAGTGCAAGGGCTCGAGCATCACCGAACACCCAGGGGTTGCCATAGATACCGCGCGCGATAAACACGGCACTGGCGCCCGAGTTGCGCAGGCGTTCCGCCGCATCCTCGGCGCAGAACACATCGCCCGAACCGATAACGGGAATCTCGACGGCGTCGGCCACCTCATCGACGACCGACCAATCGGCCTGGCCCGTGTAGAGCTGCGTGGCGCAACGACCATGCACGGCGACTGCGGCGGCACCGGCGCCTTCGAGGATCTGGGCAAACGTCGCGGCATTGCGGTCTTCGGCGTAAAAGCCCTTGCGAATCTTCACGGTCACGGGAACATGCGCCGCGCCCACCGCTGCCTCGACAATCTGCTCGGCCAGGTCGGGCGTACGCATAAGCGCCGAGCCCTCGCCCTTGGTAACGACCTTGCGAGCCGGACAGGCCATGTTGATATCAATCAATGACAGGCGATCGCCCACGCGTTCCTCGACGGCAGCGACGGCACCCGCAAACTGATCGGGCTTGGAACCAAAGAGCTGCACGCAGATCTGCTGCTCCTCGTCGGCCGGCAACACCAGGCGCCACGTCTTGTTGCTGGCATAGGCAAGGCCCGCAACGCTCACCATCTCGCTGTAGGCAAGGTTGGCACCGCGGCGGCGACACATGATGCGATAGGCGGGGTCGGTTACGCCCGCCATGGGAGCCATAAGGAACGGCTGCTCGGCATAGGCGCCCAGCAGACGCTTGCTGTATTCAGAAAGCGCCATGGACTTACTCGTCTACCTTTAGGATCGCCATAAAGGCCTCCTGCGGGACCTCGACCGAACCGATGGCCTTCATGCGCTTCTTGCCCTCTTTCTGCTTCTCGAGCAGCTTGCGCTTTCGCGAGATATCGCCGCCATAGCACTTGGCCAAAACGTCCTTGCGACGCGCCTTGACGGTAGAGCGGGCAATGATCTTGTTGCCGATGGCGCCCTGAATAGGCACCTCGAACAGCTGGCGCGGGATGATTTCCTTGAGCTTGTCACACAGGCCGCGGGCCAGGCCATAGGCCTTATCCTTGTGCACGATAAACGAAAGCGCGTCCACCTCATCGCCCGAAAGCAAAATATCGAGCTTGACGAGTTCGGAGGGACGGTACTCGTTGAACTCGTAGTCGAGTGAGGCATAGCCCTTGGTGCGACTCTTGAGCTGGTCAAAGAAGTCCAGGATGAGCTCGGCGAGCGGCATGTCAAAGCGCATCTCGACCGATTTGCTCGTGAGATGGATCATGTCAGTTGTAATGCCGCGGTGCTCGATAGCGAGCTGCATGACGGCACCCGTATACTCGGGCGGGCAGATAATTTTGGCCTTGAGGTAAGGCTCCTCAATGCGCTCGATGCGCGTAGCCTCGGGCAGATCCTGCGGGCTGCGAACATCAATCATCTCGCCGTCGGTCTTATAGACGTGATAGTCCACCGAAGGGCTCGTAGCAATGAGGTCAAGGTTGAACTCGCGCTCCAGGCGCTCCTTGACGACTTCCATATGCAGCAGGCCTAAGAAGCCCACGCGGAAGCCAAAGCCGAGCGCCACCGAGGTCTCGGGCTCCCATACCAACGACGGGTCGTTGACGTGCAGCTTATCGAGAGCGTCGCGCAGGTTCTCGTAATCCTTGTTGTCGATCGGAAACAGGCCCGTATAGACCATGGGCTTGGCCTCGCGGTAACCGGGAAGCGGCTCGGGGCAGGGATTAGACGCCCACGTGAGGGTATCGCCCACGTGCACGGCCTCAGGATCCTTCAGACCCGTGACCACGTAGCCGACCTCGCCAACCGTCAGTGCGTCAACCGGGGTCTCGGCAGGACGCTTGACGCCCACGCCGTCGACCAAGAAGTCACCTTCTGCCTGCATCATGCGCAGGGTATCGCCCTTCTTGATGGAGCCGTCAAAGACGCGGACCGTGGCAACGACGCCGCGGTACTCATCGAAATACGAATCCAGGATAAGCGCCTTGAGCGGCGCGTTCGCATCGCCCTTGGGCGGAGAGATCAAAAAGACGATAGACTCCAGCAAATCGTGAATGCCCTCGCCGGTCTTGCCCGATACGCATACGGCATCGTCGGCAGGGATCGCCAGGTCGTCCTCGATCTCGGTCTTGACCTCGTCGGGGTGTGCCGACGGCAGGTCGATCTTGTTGATAGCGGGCACGATATCCAAGTTGGCGTTCATGGCGAGCGTCGCGTTGGAGACGGTCTGCGCCTCGACGCCCTGCGTGGCGTCGACGACAAGCACCGCACCCTCGCAGGCGGCAAGCGAACGCGAGACCTCGTAGGTAACTGTCTCTTATACACATCTGACGCTG
>URWZ01000102.1 GCA_900551625.1 uncultured Collinsella sp. | reverse complement strand
CGAGATAGCGTAGCGTCTCGTGGGCTCGGAGATGTGTATAAGAGACAGGCTTATCGAGTGCCTCGCGGCCCATAATGATCTCGAGCTTGGTGTCGCGTGTCTCGACGAGAGCGGCAGCGGTTTCGGTCATAGACATCCTCCGATGGGGAAGCGAATCGTGTTTTAGCTATTGCCATTATAGGTATTATCGCGATTCCATTTGAGCCCTTGGGGCTTGTTGAAATGGGATCGGGATTCGCATAAAATTGAAGCAGATGGCACCCGTTGCAGCGGGTTGGCCAACTCCAAAACACGTTTATGGCGTGAGAAGTGGCCGTCTTCGCATTGCGCGGGGGCGGCTATTTCATTCGACCTCCAATGTGGATGCCGAGCTCCACAGCCGCGATTACAAGCAATAACAACGTCAGGACATCGTCAATACTCATAGTCCATCTCCTTCTCGGGTAGAGGGAGCTGGCCCATCTGCTTCAACTTCCATTGTAGCTAAATACGAACGAATGTTCTATAGATGTTCCTGTATTAGATAGTTAGACAAACATCTAAATATCGAGTATAGTGTGCGCGTCGAACGAAATGATGAGAGGAGGTCTTATGCCGGGAGAGGGTTTTAAGGCGCTGGCCGATCCTACACGGCGTCACATTTTGGAACTGCTGCGCGAGGGCAATCGCACGGCCGGGGAGCTTGCCGAGCATTTTGACATCAGCAAGCCGTCGTTGAGCCATCACTTGGCGACGCTCAAAAACGCCGGGTTGGTGACCGACGAGCGCCATGGCCAAAACATCGTATACAGCTTAAATACCACCGTCATGCAGGATTTGATTGGTTGGTTTATGGGCTTTACAAACACGGAAGGTGATAAGGATGAATAACGAAAACAAGGGCATTCACGCCACGGGGGTATCGCGGCGTGTGTGGATTGCGCTGATCGCTCTGTGCGTCGCCAATGTCGTAGCGCACCTCATGGTGATGCCGAGCTTGCCTGGGCAGATTCCCACGCACTGGGGCGCGAACGGCGCCGTCGACGGTTGGGGTCCCAGCTGGATGGCCTCCGCGCTCGGCGTGCTGCCTCTGGTGCTTCTCGCAATGTTCTGCGTGGTGCCGCGCATCGATCCCAAAGGTGAGGCATATCGAACCTCGGGCAAGTTCTATCAGGGCTTCGTAATCGCCTTCACCTTGTTCATGTGCGCCGTAAGCTGGTTGGGTGAGCTTACGGTCTGGGGCGTGGTGCCGGCGGTCGGTTCGGTCAACGTGCTGATTTCCGGTGCTATCGGTTTGCTGTTCATCGGCGTAGGCAACTACTTGCCGCGTGTGAAGCAGAACTATACGCTCGGTATCAAGACGCCTTGGGCGCTTGCCGATCCCGAGAACTGGCGCCGTACGCAGCGCTTTGGCGGTGCCTGCTTTATGGTGCTGGGTGTTGGCCTGATTGCGATGGGCGTGGCAGGTGCGGTGCTTTCGAGTGAAGTCGTCGCCGCGGTGATTGCGGTTCTGGCGTTTGGTTCGGTCGGAGCCGTCTACGTCTACTCGTATCTGCTGTGGCGCAAATCTCAGCGGGCTGTTCGTTAAGGTTGCGGAAAACTAGCGTACGCAGTTCATAGTGTGTCCCGGGGGACTTTTCCCAGGTAGTATTAGGGGGTGTGGGCAACCATGCCCCTATTTCGTTACGTTTCAGAGCTGGTTTTTCCATTTCGTTTCCACTAAAGCGAAACAAGAATAGGAAAACAGCAGGTAGAAAGGATAAAACAGGCATATGGCTGAGTTTATCTACCAGATGTATCAGGCTCGCAAGGCCCATGGCGACAAGGTGATCCTTGACGACGTGACCCTGAGCTTCTACCCCGGTGCCAAGATCGGCGTTGTGGGTCCCAACGGCATGGGCAAGTCGACCCTGCTCAAGATCATGGCCGGCATCGAGGAGGTCTCCAACGGCGATGCCAGGCTCACCCCCGGCTACACTGTGGGCATCCTGCAGCAGGAGCCGCCGCTCGATGACGACAAGACCGTCATCGAGAACGTGCGCATGGCGTTTGGTGATATGATCGCCAAGGTCGATCGCTTCAATAAGATCGGCGAGGAGATGTGCGACCCGGATTGCGACATGGACGCACTCATGGCCGAGATGGGCAAGCTCCAGGACGAGATCGACGCCGCCGACGGCTGGGATATCGATTCCAAGCTCGGCCAGGCCATGGACGCCCTGCAGCTGCCCGATTCCGACATGCCGGTCAACGTACTTTCCGGCGGCGAGCGCCGTCGCGTGGCCCTGTGCAAGCTGCTGCTCGAGGCTCCCGACCTGCTGCTGCTCGACGAGCCCACGAACCACCTGGACGCCGAGTCGATCCTGTGGCTCGAACACTTCCTGCACAACTACCAGGGCGCGGTGCTTGCCGTTACGCACGATCGCTACTTCCTGGATAACGTTGCCGAGTGGATCTGCGAGGTTGACCGCGGTCACCTTTATCCCTACAAGGGCAACTACTCAACGTATCTGGAGACCAAGGCCGCCCGTATCGAGGCGCAGGGCAACCGCGACGCCAAGCTCGCCAAGCGCATGGAGGCCGAGCTCGAGTGGGTGCGCAGCTCGCCCAAGGCTCGCCAGGCCAAGAACAAGGCCCGTCTGGCTCGTTACGAGGAGATGGAGGCCGAGGCCCGCGCAAGCCAGAAGCTCGACTGGACCGACATCCGCATCCCCGTGGGCCCGCGTCTGGGCAACAAGGTGCTCGAGGCTCATCACCTGCACAAGGAGTTCGATGGCCGTGTGCTCATCGACGACCTATCGTTCACCCTGCCGCGCAACGGTATCGTGGGCGTCATCGGCCCCAACGGTGTGGGCAAGACCACGCTGTTCAAGACGATTGTGGGTCTGGAGCCGCTGACTTCGGGCGAGCTCGAGGTGGGCGAGACCGTCAAGATTTCTTACGTCGACCAGAACCGTTCCGGCATCGACCCCGATAAGAACCTGTGGGAGGTCGTCTCGGATGGCCTGGACCACATGATGGTCGGCGAGACCGAGGTTCCGAGCCGCGCGTACGTGGCGAGCTTTGGCTTTAAGGGCCAGGACCAGCAGAAGCGCGCTGGCGTGCTCTCCGGCGGCGAGCGCAACCGTCTGAACCTGGCGCTCACGCTCAAGCAGGGCGGCAACCTGTTGCTCCTCGACGAGCCCACGAACGACCTCGACGTCGAGACGCTGTCCTCGCTCGAGGCGGCGCTGCTCGAGTTCCCGGGCTGCTCGGTGGTCATTAGCCACGACCGTATGTTCCTGGACCGCGTCGCCACGCACATTCTGGCGTGGGAGGGCACCGATGAAAATCCGGGCAACTGGTATTGGTTCGAGGGCAACTTCGAGGCCTATCAGGCCAACCGCATCGAGCGCCTGGGCGAGGACGCAGCCCAGCCGCATCGTATTCACCGCAAGCTCACGCGCGACTAGTCGAGCTCAGGTGGCCTAACGAGAAAGGGACGATAACCTTGAGGGTTATCGTCCCTTTTTGTTACTTGGTAGAAGGCTCGACTTTATCGATGGTCCAGGCGGCTCCGAGACCGCCGGTGGTGTTGCGGCGGATGCGCACGGTGACTTCGCGGCGCTCGCCGGCCTGCGTGTAACGCAGGGGGAAGCTTGCGCGGTTTCGCGCGACCTCGATGGTACCGCGCTCGCGGGCGATCCAGTAGTACTCGCCGACGATGCCGAGGGTGTCGGCGCCGTAGGGGAGATAGGTTGACAGCTGGTGCAGAAGCGGGCCGGGGCAGAAGATCTCGGTTGTGAAATCGACGGGGAAGTCCTTGGGGATGGCGGGCGCTGCAGGTGCGGGGGTTGGGGCTGCTGCGGGTGCCGAAGCCGGTGCCGGTGCGGGAATTTGGTCGCAAGCAGAGGTGAGCACGGACTCGATGACGGGTGCGGACTCCGGCGTCGTTTTCGGCTTGATCGTGGAATCTGCGGGCTCCACGGTGACGGGCGCGTCTGCAGCTGCAGTTTCAACCTCAACCTGCGTCGCGTTCTCGTTCTCGACGCTCGGCTTTACCTCGATGGGCGTGGATGCCATGGTGGTGATGCCGGCGTTGGCGTTCTCGGGATCATAGACGACCGTGAGCGAGATGGCGGGCTGCGGCGTCTCGGGCTCCGGCGCCGACTCGGTAGCGCCTTGATCGGCGGGCTCGTCGGACTGATCGTCCTCAGCCTCGTCGCCAAAGTCGTCGCCAAAGACATCGCTGTTTTGGAACGCAGGCGTCTCAGGCTGGTCAGCGGCTTCTTCGGTTGTCGACTTGGGAGCCTCGTCGAGCTCCGCAGTGGCTTCCTGCTCGGATATGACTTTGGAATCGGTCGTGGCGGCGATTTCGGTTTCGGCTTCTGCTGTTACCTCAATAGCGACTTCGATCTCTGCCTCGGGCTCGGGTTCCGGCGCGGCTTCAACCATGGCTTCGGGCTCGGGACGCTTAACGTGCTTAGGGCGCACGGCCTTGAGGTCCTTCTCGCCGCGCTTTTTCTTTTTGTAGGACTGCTTGGCTCCCTTGGCTGCCTTGGGCTTGTCCTCGCCCTTGGCAAGGGCGGCATCCCAGGTATCGTTGGCGATGACGGTGGCATACAGGCGACCGCCCTTAAAGACAGTCAGCTTAATGCAGTCGTCGAGCTCCTCGAGCAGCTCGCGCGTGGACTCAAAGCCCAGGTCATATGCGACCATGTCACCAGCGGCGAGTGCCTCCTCGACCTGCGTCATAAACGTTTGCTTGCCGCACCCAATCGCGTCGCGCAGCAGGCGATACAGATAGATGTGGTTGCCCAGCGATAGCGTGGGCTTAACTATTGTCTTGCTCATGGCAAATCTCCTCTTTACACACCAAAGCATCTTACCATCGCGCGGGGCTTGCCATCTCGTCGCCCAAGGCAAACGGGCGCGACCGTTGCCGGTTCGCGCCCGTTATGCAGGTCGGTTATCTATGAGGGGCAAACGTGCTTAGTTGCCCGATGCCGTGTCTTGGCTCGAGCTGTCTGATGCCGTGCCGGAAGCGGTTCCGCTCGAGCTGTTGGTGTTGCTATTGTCGGTAGATCCCGTGCCCGATGCATTGCCGCTCGTCTGGTCGCCTGTGCTCGGTTGAGAGCCGTCAGTCGTTTGGCTTGAGTCGGTCGTGCTGGATTGCGTGCCGCCGCTGTTCGCAGAGGAATCAGCGCTCTGCGACTGATCGGGGGTGTTCGAGGACGAGTCGGTGGATGCGGAGGCGCCCTGCGAGTCGTCCTGCTGGCTTTGCGATTGACCGGTGTTATCCGCGTCGTGCTCGGTCGTGCGCGACGAAAGGATTGGCTCGGGACGCTCGCCCAGACCCTCACCGGCGGTGGTGATAAGGATGGCACCGGTGCAGGCGATGACCGCGACGATGGCGATGGCGATCGAGAAGATGATGACCTTCTTTTGCGTCTGGCTGCGCTCTGCCGCCGCCTTGGCGCGCAGGCTGTTGGGAGCGACGCGTGCCGTGGTCGCGCGCCCCGCAATCTGGCGCATCTCTTGCGTAGTCGCGGCGCCGCCCAGGTGCTCCTCGGCATTAAATTCAACGGGCTCATAGGCGCCGGCGGGGTAGTCGACGTCGGCGTGCGTACCTTTGAGGGCTTTGGCGCTGGCAGAGATAAAGTGGCGGTAGACCTGCGAGGACACAACGGTGATGACCGAGCTCACGGCGGCGCCGATCACCGATCCGGCGATACCGATTTTGGAAGCAAGCGCGACGCTCGTGGCGGCAGCCGCGGCGCCGGCGATGATCTGGGGAATGGAAATGTCGTCAAACAGACCCTTTTTGGGCGCGATGGCCATGGTCTGTCCGATGGAATGGTTTTCGTGAACGCCGTTGTTGAGCGCGGCCGGTGTCATGACGCGTGTGCGCGGCGCGTCGGTGTACTTGGTTGTCATGCGGGACCCTCCCGGTGTAAATCTGCTTCGTTTCATGTAGCCATCAGGGTACCCACCAGATGTGAATCGTACGTGACATTTAACAGATACCATCAACTCATCAATAGCTCACCAAGTTGGTGGGATGCGGTTGCACCCGGCGGTTGAACTACAATAGGGCTTGCTAATTGTTGTGAATGGCGTCTACGCACGGGAGCATTCTTATGAATCTTCACCTTTCTCAGTCTGATGGCTTTTTGCGTGTGGCGGCGGCCTCGCCGCGGATTCGCGTGGCCGATGTCGAGGGCAATGCCGCTGTCTCTTATACACATCTCCGAGCCCACGAGACGCTA
>URWZ01000101.1 GCA_900551625.1 uncultured Collinsella sp. | reverse complement strand
CTCGTGGGCTCGGAGATGTGTATAAGAGACAGGTTCTTGGGCAGGTCGCGGTTCTGCGCGTCGGCGAAGTGCTTGGCCGTGGTGGCGGCGCAGGCGATGGCCAGGATGCCCATGGAGTAGTTGTAGCACTTCCACAGGGCGTTGTTGATGTCATCGGGCCAGTAGAAACCCCAGATGTTGGGGACCGAGGCTACCAGGCAGAAGATGGACGAGAAGATGATGATGGGGATGACGGAGATAAAGCCGTCGCGGATCGCCTTGAGGTACTTGTTGCGGGCGATCGCGTTGAAAAAGGGCTGGCCCTTTTCGATGATGGCGATGAGTTGCTCCATGCAATGCTCCTAAGAGTCGGTGGGTTAGCAACGATGGTAGCTTTTGGCGTTCGGTTGCCAAAATGTTGACGTTGCCATTTTGTGACACAAAAAAAGACGCGAACCGGTGGTTCCTGTGCCTGCGAACCGTCGATTCCTTACGCGTAAACGTTTGAGCCGCCCGGTGGCTCTGTGTTTGCACAATGGCAACGTTAATATTTGGGCACCAAAAGCCGTTCGGGGAAGCAAAAATGTCGGTGAACGGTAGGTTTTGGGTGGTGAGCGTATGGTGGGGGAGGCGTTGGATATACTTGAAGGCGTTTCATTTGAATGCGCAGGGTGCCACCAATGGCATCGTTGACATAGAAAGATCAATCTATGGCCGCTGTTAAAAAATCGGTATCCGTCAAAGACGTAGCGCGCCTCGCGGGCGTCTCGGAGCAGACGGTCTCGCGCACCGTGCACGATTCGCCCAGCGTGCGCCCCGAGACCAAGGAACGCGTGCGTGCCGCCATGCGCGAGCTGGGGTATCGCCCCAATTTTGCCGGTCGATCGCTGCGCCGTGGCAGGTTTAAGACCGTCGGCGTCGCCATGTTCAACATTACCGGTACCGGCAACCTCGACCGTATGGAGGGCTTTGCCGCCGCGGCCGACAAACATGGCTATGCCATCACCCTCACTAAAGTAGACGGGCATCCGTATACCCTCGAGAGCGCATCGTCGCGCATGAGCGCACTGCCGGTGGATGGCATGGTTGTGATTATGAACCGCATGCCGGCGGACTTTGGAACCTTCGAGCCGCTGCCCGGCATGCAGACGGTGCTCGTTACGATGTTGGAGCACCCGCTCTGTTCAACGGTCGATAACGACCAGTTCGATTGTTCGCGCCAGGTGGTCGAGTACTTGCTGGGGCGGGGGCACAAAACCGTGCACTTTATCTCGTGTCCCGAGCGCTCGCTTTCGGGCATGCGGCGCGAGGAAGGCTGGCGCGAGACATTGCGTGCGCATGGCATTGAGCCCCCGCAGCTCGTGCGCGGCGATTGGACGGCACAGAGCGGGTATGCTGCCGGTCAGGCTCTGGCGGACGATCCGACCTGTACGGCCATTTATGCCTCCAACGATGCCATGGCATATGGCTGCATCCGTGGGCTCGAGTCGCGCGGGAAGCGCGTGCCCCAGGACGTGAGCGTGGTGGGTGTTGATGACAGTCTGGGCGACATCGTGCCCGATTGTCGCCTGACTACGGTGCGCTTTGACAACAAGCGCGTCGGCATGTGGGCGGTCGATAAGATCGCCGGTGCCGAGGGCGTTGAACCCGGTGTGGAGCACATGCTGTTTCCGGGCGTACTCGTCGAGGGCGATACGGTGCGCGATTGGCGCTAGGGCACGGGCCTGTTTGGGTTTCCGCTAATTGTGTTCGATATTGTTCAGATTGGTTTAAAAACCGTTCACGGGCGAAAAGTGACCGTTCATAGCTTGAAATTACGTTTTGCGCTGTTCTTTTTTGTTTGAATGTTAATGTTTCTGCCATACAGAACGCAGCGCGTATGCCCGGACGCGATGCTCTCCATTGGTTCATATGTGAAAGGAACGCAATATGGCAACCAAAGAAGAAATCTCGATGGTTGGATTCGAGATTGTCGCATACGCAGGTGACGCCCAGACCGATCTGCTTGCAGCGCTCGATGCTGCTCGCGAGGGTGACTTTGAGAAGGCCGAGCAGCTGCACAAGGATGCCAGCGATGCGCTCATCGGTGCCCACGACACGCAGACCAAGCTGCTTTCGCAGGAGGCCGGCGGTGGCGAGATGGAGATGACCTTCATCATGGCTCACGCTCAGGACACCCTCATGACCACTATGATCCTGGAGAAGCAGGCCCGCTTTACCATCGATGCCTACAAGCGCATCGCCGAGCTCGAGGCCAAGCTCGCCTAACGAGCCCTCACAACCAAGTCCCCTTCCATAAGCCCTGCCGCTATCCGCAGCAGGGCTTTTTCTGTCCTCCTCCAAGTTGCGGTGAAATAGGGACTGAATAGGGGCTGACGGGCGCAAAACAATCCCTATTCCACCGCAACTCATCCGGAGATAGTCATTGGGGACAGTCTTGGAGCGCACCGTTGTCCTCCCGTTCGATTTTTGCTCGGTGGGTATACTTCCTTTCGCATTAAACGCCGGACTGAGGAGGTATCCAAATGCCGGATAACGGGTCAATACAAAAAAGAGGCGCACACGAGATGGCTCATGGGCGTCCTGTCCAGATAACCGAGCACACGACGGTAACCGAGCTGCAGCCCAGCCTGTCCGATGTCGTGTGCGCAAACAAAAAGCTGCAGATCGGTATTATCGTTGCGCTCGTGGTGCTGGCGTTGCTGTCGGGCTTTGTAGCTCGTCCGCATTTCGCCGATACCAAAACTTGGGACTCCACCATCGAGGTCATCGATCAAAAGAAGGGTAATGTACTGGCGCTCACGACCTCGTGCGTGGCGCTGTCTGCGGGCATTACCGCGCTGCCGGGTGATACGGGAACGCCGGTTGCCGAACAGCTCGCGCAGCTTTCAGGAAACTTGGGTATCGTGCTTGCCGTGCTCTACCTCGAGAAATACCTGCTAACCATTTTCTGGTCGGTTGGCCTGGGCATCTTAATCCCGTTTGCGTTGGTGCTCTTTGCGGTGTCGCTCGGTATTCACGGGCGCTGGAGCACGAGCGCTGTCCTGCGCCGTGTGGCGACGCGCGTGCTGGTGGTTGCCGTGATCGGCATGGCGCTCGTGCCCGCGAGCGTATGGGTGTCGCAGAAGGTCGATGAAACGTATCGCGTAAGTATTGAGCAAGCTGAGCAAAAGGCTGCGGACGCTGCGGACGCGGCCGACACCACGGACAAGTCAGCCGAGACCAGCTCAAAATCGAACAAGAAAAAATCCGAGGCCACGGAGTCCAAAAACGTGCTCGAGCAGTTGACTGATGGGGCATCGAGCCTTGTTACGTCGGTGACCAGCGGCGCCAAGCAGATGACCGATGAGATTGTGCGGCAGGTGACCGATCTGATTGAAGGCGTCATCGTGATGATCGTGACCTCGTGCGTTATCCCGCTGCTGGTGCTCGTGGCGTTCCTGTGGCTGGGACACGTGCTGCTGGGGATCGATATTTCCGGCCCGGCGAACTATTTGACGGGCCGCTTTCTGAGTGCTCCGTCCAAGCACGCCAAAAAGGGTGGGCAGTCCGAGTAGCTAAAACAGCTGTATATACCGGGGAATACCGCCGAAGGGCGGCCGAGACACGTTCTTGGCCGCCCTTTTGTTTGTTGAACACATGGTCGCTACGTCCGCGCCCGGCTCAAACGGTCAGCAATCATCCGTGAACGATATTTGTTCAAAAAAGAACAAAGATAAACAAATAGTTGTTGCAGTTACTGTTCGAATGTGTTCAAATAAACATGAACAGTGAAGAACCGCACATTCAGATGCCCGGACCTGAACGCGATTCAACACTTCCAAACAGAAACTACGCACCTGCGTATCTCTCAAGGAGGATGTCATGAGGGTTGTAATCGCTTCCGATGCCGACGGTATGTCGATGAAGGAGTCCATCAAGGAGATGCTCATCGCCGACGGTCACGAGGTCGTCGACTATTCCGAGACCCCTGCCGCGGACTTTGTCGATTCCGCGACCGCCGTTGCCAAGGACCTGCTGGAGCACAAGGATTCCCAGGGCTTCGCATTCGATAAGTACGGCGTCGGCTCCTATATGGCCGCCGTCAAGATCAAGGGCATGGTCGTCGCCAACATTTCCGACGAGCGTTCCGCTTACATGACCCGCGAGCACAACGGCTCGCGCATGGTCACCATGGGCCCGGGCGTTGTGGGCACCGAGGTCGCTAAGAAGATCGCCCGTGAGTTCCTGCGTGCCCAGTACGCCGGCGGCCGTCACCAGATCCGTGTCGACATGCTCAACAAGATGGCCTAACGAGAGCCACCGAGAACTCGAACTTCTACCTCAACTTGTGAATTCAGACGAAAGGACGTTCTGATGAAGAAGACCATCGCAATCGGTTGCGACCATATCGTTACGGACGAGAAGATCTATCTGGCCGACCGCCTGGAGCAGGCTGGCTACAAGGTGCTCGACTGCGGCACCTACAGCCACACCCGTACGCACTATCCCATCTACGGTAAGGCCGTGGGCGAGGCTGTCGCCAGCGGCAAGGCCGATTTTGGCGTGGCCCTGTGCGGCACCGGCATCGGCATCACCAACGCCGTCAACAAGGTTCCCGGCGCCCGCTGCGCCCTGGTCCGCGATATGACCTCTGCCCTGTATGCCCGTCGCGAGCTCAACGCCAACATCGTGGGCTTTGGCGGCAAGATTACCGGCGAGTTCCTGATGGCCGACATCATGCTTGCCTTCCTGGAGGAGCCCTACGAGAAGACCCCCGAGCACGATGCCCTGATCGCCAAGATCGATGCCTGCAACAAGGCCGACGCCGAGGCTCAGGCTGACCCGCACTTCTTTGACGAGTTCCTCGAGAAGTGGGACCGCGGCGAATACCACGACTAATTAGGTTCCGGCGTTCTGCCGAACGCCGGACCGGCCGACGCTGCGAAGCCATCTGGCGGGCAATCTGCCGTTCAGCTTCGGCGGCATGACCAGAAGGTCAATGCCGCCTCGCTTCACGGCACCTTGCCTCGCCAGCTGACTTCTCGCTGACGTTGAGGGTGCCTGTGGGGTTACCGCTGTTGTTGCGAAGCTTTCTGGTTCAGTAAGCTGCTCCGATAACACGTTTGCTTGCTGAGCTTGTGGGCTTCGTTTTGGCGGGACCCAGTATTCTGCAGCTTTTCAATTGACGGCTCGCGTTTCTGTGAGGGGGCGCGGGCCGGTTTTCTATCAGCCCTATTGACTTGGCGGTCTGTCATAAGAAAGGGAAGGCTCCTATGGAGTTTGTTCTTGATAACGGCTCTGTCCGCATTGCGTTGAGCACGGCTGGCGGATCGTTCACTTCTATTGCGGCCAACGGCCGTGAGTACCTGTGGCAGGGTGACCCGGCGGTCTGGTCGGGCCAGGCACCCATTTGTTTCCCGATCTGCGGCGGCCTTCGCGACGGTCACGCAATGACCATGGGCGGCCGCGAGATTAAGCTCGCCCGTCATGGCTTTGCTCGCAAACAGGAGTGGAAGCTCGAGGAGCAGGGCGACAACATGGTCGCGCTGAGCCTAAGCTCTGCCGACCATGCCGAGTTGCTCGAGCAGTACCCGTATCCGTTTAAGATCGTTGCTCGTTACATGATCGATGCGGAAAAGGTGGCTGTGTCGTACGAGGTGACCAATGAGGGCACCGAGGACATGCCGTTCTTTGTGGGCGGTCACCCTGGCTTTAAGTGCCCGCTTGACGAGGGCGAGTCCTATGACGACTACGAGCTCCGTTTTGAGCAGCGCGAGGCCGCCGAGCTCTGTACTGCCGTTCCCTCGACGGGCCTGATTGATGTTGAGCATCGCAGCAAGAACCCCATGATCGGCCAGAACCTGCCGCTTACCCACGAACTCTTCGACTTCGCGGAGACCATCTTCGACGTGCTCGAGAGCCGTGTGGTTACGTTGACCAAGAAAACCGAGGACAAGGGCGTGCGCCTGACGTTCCCCGATATGCCGTACCTGATTGTGTGGAGCAAGCCCGAGGGCGACTTTGTGGCTGTTGAACCGTGGGGTGGTCTGTCCACCTGCTCCGACGAGGACGATATTCTGGAGCACAAGCGCGGCTGCCTGGTGGCCAAGCCGGGGGAGACCGTTACTCGCGGCTTTGAGATCGAGATCCTTTAACGAGCTATCGTATGTTTGGGGCCGCGCGTGTCGTGCCCCGGAAACAGGAGTTCAATATGATTCTGACCGTTACCATGAACCCGTCGATTGATACGCGCTATCAGCTCGACAAGTTGATCATCGACGACGTGAACCGCGTGACGCCCGAAAAGACCGCTGGCGGTAAGGGCCTCAACGTGAGCCGCGTGTTGCTGCAGCTGGGCGACGACGTGCTCGCGACCGGTCT
>URWZ01000100.1 GCA_900551625.1 uncultured Collinsella sp. | reverse complement strand
ATCGTCCTGACCGGCAGCCTTGCCGATGGCATCATACACATCCATCCAGCTGGAGCAGGACACGCCATCGACACTAAGAATTGCGTCGCCGGCCTCAATGCCCGCCTTGGCGGCTATAGAGCCTTCTTCAACCTGACCGATCACATTGCTATCGACCGGCACCGATACGCCGGCGATAGAGTAGATGCTCATAAGCAGCAAAAAGCCCGTCAGGATATTGACGAGAATGCCCGCGAGCAGCATAAAGGCACGCTTGAGAAAACCCTGGCCCAGATAGGTATGCGAACGCTCCTGCTCGAAGAACTCCGAAGCAGTGACCGGCAGCTCCCACACATCGCCCTCGGCAGTCGCATGCTCTCGATCGAACTTGCGGCCGTCAAAGGTGGTATATCCTGCAGCATCGCGCGGCAGCGTCTGGTACCTAACCGGATAATAGCTGGGTGAAGGCTTCTCCCCTTCCTCGTACCAAGGCGCAATGGAACCCCAGCCCAAAAGCAAGGCACAAGCCTCGAGAACATCCTCCTCGGGCAGTTCCAGCTCGACGGAAAGGTCTGCAACCGAAACGCGACCATGACGATAGATCGCCGCAAGCACACGGTCGGCGCACGAGACATCGGTCGGGTCCATACCGCAGATAGCGGCATAGCCACCCAGCAGCAGCGGCGTCACGCCAAACTTGGTACCGATGCGACGCGACGTACGATGAATGTCAAAGCGGCACGGTAGGCCTAAGAAAAACTCGGTGACGCGCACGCCGCACGCACGGGCCGCCAAAAAGTGGCCGCCCTCATGCAGAAACACGAGGACGGATAGCATCAAAAGGCCCCAAAAGACTGAGGAGAGAACGCTCAGAACAGTATCCATAAAACGAAAAGCAATCCTTACGATTAAGAGCGGGTTGCAGCGAGCACCTCGGCGGCCTTGGCACGAGCCCACGTATCGATATCGCGAAGCTGCTCAAAGGATGCGACCGCCTGCGTATCGTGTGCATCCATGCACGACTCGACGATACGGTCGATATCGGTAAAGGTACAGGCATCGTGCAGGAAGGCATCGACGGCAACTTCGTTGGCGGCATTCAGCACGCACGGCATGGTGCCGCCCGTTCTGCCGGCACGCTCGGCCAGCGCCAGGCAGCGGAATGTGTCCATATCGGCAGCATCAAACGTAAGCTGCCCGAGCTCGCGGAAATCGATTCGAGGCGCTGGGGTATCCCACCGCTCGGGATACGAGAACGCGAACTGGATGGGAATGCGCATGTCGGACGCACCAAGATGTGCCATCACAGAGCCGTCCGCATACTCGACCATCGAGTGGATCTTTGACTGGCGCTGAACGACCACGTTGATAAAGTCGAGATCGCACCCGAACAGGTGCATCGCCTCGATACGCTCCAAGCCCTTATTCATGAGGGTCGCAGAGTCGATGGTGATCTTAGCACCCATGGCCCACGTGGGGTGTGCCAGCGCATCGGAGCGTGTCACGCAATTGAGCTCGTCGCGCGTACGGCCAAAGAACGGACCACCCGAGCAAGTGAGCCAAATGCAGTGAGCCTCGCGCGGATTCTCCCCCAGATAGCACTGGTAGATGGCGGAGTGCTCGGAGTCGACTGGAATAAGCTGACCGGGCTGCGCCAACGGCATCAGCAGGTCACCGCCGACAACGAGGGACTCCTTGTTAGCAAGTGCAAGACGCTTGTTCGATGTCAGGGCCGCATGGCTTGCTTCGAGCCCGGCAGCGCCCACGATGGCCACGAGCACGCAGTCGACATCATCGCGGCATGCGAGCTCGCACACGGCCCGTGCGCCAACGCCGAGCTCCGTGCCCTCGGGCAGCTCCTGCAGCACAGCGTCCGTACCGTGGGTGGTGTCGGCCACGGCAACGGCCGGAACCGAAAACTCACGGGCAAGCGCAACAAGCTCAGCGGTACTGGAATTAACGGAAAGCGCCGTCACCTGCAGACGGTCGGCATGCTGACGGCAAACATCGAGCGCCTGGGTGCCAATAGAGCCCGTACAGCCCAAAATTGCAACCCGCAGACGGCCATCGGGGGCGTACGTCGTCTGAAAGGCCATTACAGCACGCCTCCGATCATCAAAAGCAGCTGCGCGGTAATGCAGCCAAAGATAAGCGAGTCGCTACGGTCGAGCATGCCGCCATGGCCCGGAATCAGATTGCCGGAATCCTTGACGCCCACGCCACGCTTGATGCGTGACTCGATGAGGTCGCCGATAACGCCCAGGATGGACACAACCACGCCGCAAAGCAGCGCATAGGGCAAGCTCAGCTTATAGAAATGGGTCGCCCACAAAATAAGCCAGATGAGAACCGAGCCCAAGATGCCGCCGAAAAAGCCCTCCCAGCTCTTTTTGGGAGAAATCTTGGGGACCATCTTGTGCTTGCCGATACGGCTACCCACGATATAGGCGAACGAATCGGAGACCCAGAGAGACGCGCAAACACCCACCGAAAGCAGGGCGCCGGCAAAACCGGGCACGGCATCGCGCAGCAGCACGATGGCCGACAGCATAAAACCGGTGTAGATGGGGCCCATGAGCGTCACGGCTACATCGGATATACGGGTACGCGACGACCAGACATACCAAATACCCACCGCAAGCATCAGTGCAAAAAGCAGGGCATTCAACAGCAGCGAGTCGCCCAGCGCCGAGAGCGGAAAGAGCACGGCGGCAGCGATACCCAGGCGCTCGTTGGCCACCTTGCCATCGAGCTTCGTCATGCGGAAAAACTCATAGCAGCACAGGCCGCTCATGACGGAGACGAAGATGGCAGTGGGAACGATACCCAAAACCAAGCAGAGAATAAACACGACGGCGTAGACGATACCTGCGGCGGCGCGGGTAATAAAGCCGGCCAACCACGAAGTCGTAGCCGCGCCGCTCTTGGCGGAAGGCGCCTTGGGAGTTGACGTCTTGGGAGCAGACGCCTTGGGACGATCGGACACGATTAAGCCTCCTCGGTCTTGCTCAGTCCACCAAACCTACGGTCGCGGCCCTGGTAGGCCAAAATGGCGTCGACAAGGCCCCAGCGATCAAAGTCGGGCCAATAGGTATCGGTGACATAAAACTCGGAATAGGCAACCTGCCACAGCAGATAGTTCGAAAGGCGTAGCTCGCCGGAAGTGCGAATCACAAGCTCCGGATCGGGCAGCCCAGCGGTGTAGAGATGGGAGGCAACCATATCATCGTCGATGGCGGCAGGGTCGATCTTGCCGGCAGCGGCGTCGAGCGCAATCTGACGGACGGCACGGGTGATCTCGGCACGGGCTCCGTAGTTGACGGCAAGTGCCAGCGTCATGCCGGTATGGTCGGCACACTCGGCAAGACCTCGCTCAAAGACATCGCGGGTCTTCTTGGGCAGTGCGGAAATATCGCCCAAAAAGACAACGCGCACGTTTTCGCGCTTAAGCAGCGGCAGCTCATCGATAAACGTCTTAGCAAACAGATGCATTAAAACGTTGACCTCATGCTGCGGACGATTCCAGTTTTCGGTGGAAAACGCATAGGCCGAAAGGACGTCGACGCCCAAACGCACGCATGCGGTAATGATCTCGCGCAGGGAGACGATACCGGCCTTGTGTCCCTCGGTGCGGGCAAGACCGCGCGCCGTGGCCCAGCGACCGTTACCGTCCATGATGCACGAAATATGATGCGGGATCTTATTGAGGTCAAGGTCGGAAAAACCGACGCCCGCAGGGGCGTCGGCAAAGTACTCGACCAGTTTATGCTCGTCGTATTGCACCTTAGATCTCCATGACCTCGGCTTCTTTTTCCTTCAGAAGCTCCTCAACCTTGGCAACATACTCATCGGTATACTTCTGGACCTTGGCCTGCTCGCGACGGACATCGTCCTCGGTGAGCTCTTCGTCGCGCTCGAGCTTGTTGTTAAAGTCGCGACGGATGTTGCGAATGGAGACCTTGGCCTGCTCGGCATACTCGCGGCACTCCTTGACGAGCTCGCGACGACGCTCCTCGGTGGGAGCCGGGAACGGCAGGCGCACGACGGTACCGTCAGAGTTGGGAGTAATGCCCAGATCGGAAGCGCTGATAGCCTTCACGATTGCGTTGACGAGCGCCTTGTCCCAGGGCTCGATAAGCAGCATGTGAGCCTCGGGGGTCTTAACGGCGGCAACCTGAGTAACCGGCGTGGGAACACCGTAGTAATCGACCGAAATGTCGGACAGAATGTTAGCGTTGGCGCGGCCCGTGCGAACCTTGGAGAAGTTGTGCTTGAGGGACTCGAGCGACTTGTCCATGTGGGCGGTGATGTTCTCTGCCATGCTTAATCCTCCTGATAGACGAGCGTGCCGACGGGCTCACCCGAAAGCGCGCGTTTGACGGTGTCCTCGCCATCGATGTTGAGGACCAAAATCGGCATACGGTTATCCTGGCACAGCGCCGTGGCCGTGGAATCCATAACCTGCAGACCGCGGACGAGAACCTCGTGATAGGTAATCTTGTCAAAACGGACGGCATCGGAACACTTGACAGGATCCTTGTCGTAGATGCCGTCAACCTTGGTGGCCTTAATCAGAATCTCGGCACCGATCTCGCAGGCACGAAGAGCCGCGGCGGTGTCGGTCGTAAAGTACGGATTGCCCGAACCGGCGGCAAAAATAACGACATTACCCTTGGAAAGGTGGTTGATGGCGCGACGGCGAATATAGGGCTCGCAGATCTCGTTCATCTGGATAGCGCTCATCACGCGGCAGGGAACATCGTTGTGCTCAAAGGCATCCTGCAGGGCGAGCGCGTTCATAACGGTTGCCAGCATGCCCATGTAGTCGGCCTGGGCGCGCTCCATGCCACCAGCAGCGCCGGCCATGCCGCGGAAAATGTTGCCGCCGCCGACAACAACGCCGACCTCATGGCCAACGGCGAGCAGCTCCTTGACCTGCTTGGCAAGATGGTCGGTAATCTTGGGGTCGATACCATATTGGCCGTCGCCCATCAGTGCTTCGCCGGAAAGCTTCAGAAGCACGCGTTTATATCGGATGTCGGACAAAGCGATCCTCCTTTAATTAGACTCTCAATATGATAGCAAAGGCTCTGATAAGAGCCATGAAAAAGCAGGCTGTGAGTAAAACCCACAGCCTGCTCATTACCAGCTACAAGAGCTTATTTACTCGCCACGGACCAGACGGTCGAAGGCAACGACGGTAATGCTATCGCCGAGCTCCTTGGAGACCTGCTCAGCGTACTTCTTGATGGTGAGGGAGCTGTCCTTGATGAACTCCTGCTCGGTGAGCACGGACTGCTTGTAGAACTTCTCCAGACGGCCAACAGCCATCTTCTCCTGGATAGCCTCGGGCTTGCCGGACTCGGCAGCCTGAGCCATGTAGATCTCCTTCTCGTGCTCGACGGTCTCGGCCGGAACCTGATCGCGGGTAGCGCAAATCGGGGCGACGGCGGCAACCTGAAGGGCAACGTCGTGAGCGAAGGTCTTGAAGGACTCGGCCTGAGCGGTCTCGGCCTTCTCGAAAGCGAACTCGACGAGGACGCCGATCTTACCACCCATGTGGATGTAAGAAGCGAGAGCGCCGTTCTCGGCCTTGCGGGCGGAGAAACGAGCGATCTTCATGTTCTCGCCCATGATGTGAATCATCTCGGTGAGCTCGGAGGAAACGGTCTCCTCGCCCATCGGCTTCTCGAGAAGAGCATCGACATCGGCCGGCTCGGTGGTAGCGACAACCTCGGCGACCTTGGAAGCAAAGCCGGTGAACTTGGCGTTGGAGCCGACGAAGTCGGTCTCGCAGGAAAGCTCGAGCAGAGCGCCGGACTTGCCGTCCTCGGAGACGAACGCGGCGACAGCGCCCTCGTTGGTCTCACGGCCAGCCTTCTTGGCAGCCTTGGCGAGGCCGTTCTTGCGCAGAACGTCAACAGCGACGTCCATGTCGCCGTCAGCCTCGACGAGAGCCT
Organism: uncultured Collinsella sp.; assembly: GCA_900551625.1. Classification (GTDB taxonomy): domain Bacteria; phylum Actinomycetota; class Coriobacteriia; order Coriobacteriales; family Coriobacteriaceae; genus Collinsella. The sequence continues at coordinate 415 of URWZ01000100.1, read as the reverse complement.
TCTTGCACTCCATCATCGGGGAGTCGGTCATCTCGCGGAGCTGCTTGACCATAGCGGCAGTAATCTGGGCCATTGTGGTTCCTTTCAAAGAGATGAAAAAGACTTAAATAGGACTGATTTACTCGGCCTTGGGCTCGGCGGCCATCTCGGCCTCGGAGACCTGCTCCTTGCCGGAGCCAGCGAGGCAGGCGTCGGCCATGAGCTCGCACATAAGGGTGACAGCGGAGATGGCGTCATCGTTGCAGGGGATGCCGTACTCGACCTCGTCGGGATCGGAGTTGGTGTCGATCAGGGCGACGACGGGAATGTTCAGGCGCTGGGCCTCCTTGATGGCGTTCTCCTCGCGCTTGGTGTCGATGACGAAGAGCTGTCTCTTATACACATCTGACGCTGCCGACGATATGCAGTGTGTAGA
>URWZ01000099.1 GCA_900551625.1 uncultured Collinsella sp. | reverse complement strand
GGCTCGGAGATGTGTATAAGAGACAGGTTGTCGCCAAGGGCGTAACGGTGAACGGCAACCTGCCGGTCGAGGTCGTCGTTACCTCCACGACGACGATCAATACGGTAGCCGAGGTGCCGCAGATTACGGTTGAGCGCGATGCCAAGGCCGATACCGTGACGGGGCAGCTGCCCAAGAAGGTCACCGTGACCTATTCCGATGGTCACACGGACGAGGTCGCGGTCACGTGGAATACGGATGACCTGGACAAGCAGCTTGCCGCTGTCGGCGAGCACACGCTCGAGGGCTCCGTCGAGGGCACGACGCTCAAGGCGACCTGCAAGCTGGTCGTCGAGACGCCGGCAAGCGAGATTCCCGTGAGGCCTGCGACGTTCGCTCCCGTTGAGGTGTTTGAGGCAAGCTCTGCCGCCGATGTGCTGAAGGCGCTGCCCAAGAAGGTTTCCGTGATGATGAAGGACGACAGTCAGGAGGACTATGACGTCGATTGGGAGAATGTTCCCGCACTAAATTGGGGTGCCGATGATGTGACCGTGGGCGGTAAGGTTCGCGGTACGGAGCTTACAGTCAGCTGCATGGTACGCGTTAAGCCGCGCCCGGCGGCCAAGGGCCTCGTTATCGTTGACCAAAACGGCAAGGCCACGACTGCCGAAACCGTGCTCAAGGTAGAGCGCGGCAAGGAAATTGACCTTGCTGCCGCGGCGGGCAATGCGGCCGATGGCGCTCTGCTGCGTGGTGCCGTGACGTGGGTCTCGTCCGACCCGACGATCGCTACGGTCGAGAACGGTAAGGTCAAGGCCCTCAAGAACGGAACCGTCGTCATTACCGCGACGATGCCCGTTGACGGTGACGCTGCGGCGATTGCGACGCTTGCCGAGGATGACGCTGCGGAGACGCCGGCGCCTCAGCAGCTCACTGCTTCGGTGACCGTCGAGGTTGTTGAGCCTGTTGTTGTACAGGAACCGACAGGCGGCAAGGATAACGGTGCCAAGCCCGATGCCAAGGATCCTTCGGGCAAGAAGAATGGCAAGAAGGCCGCTAAGGGAAGCCTGGCCGAGACGGGCGACAACACTGCCGTGGCCGTCGCAGCGCTTGGCGGAACCGGCCTGCTGGCGCTGATTGCCGCAGCGATTGAAAAACTGCGCCATCGCGCGGAGTAAGGCTGCGAGCTTAGAGTTTTAGGACTCTAGGACACAAGAAGGCCTCCCGATTCTCTTCGGGGAATCGGGAGGCCTTTCGTTTGACCGTAGGGCAGCTAATTTGGGACGGGCTTTGTCTTGAGTGGACTGCTCGCCACGAAATGGGCCTATCTACTACGTTTGGTCGGTAACCCTCGTTCACGCCGAGAATTGCGAAATTAAAACCGCAGGTAGATGGCTTGCCAATTTTCAAAAAAGACCCGCATGGTCGACCCATGCGGGTTAAACGTAGTAGATAGCCCGTTTTCGTGGCGCATCTCTAGACTGTCAAATTGGTCGACTTGGCCCCATGGCAGTTGCGGTGAAATAGTTCCTGGATTATGCCTCTGTGGGCCAATCTGGGAACTATTCCACCCCAACTTATTGAGGGGCTATTGGGTAAGGGCTAGTCTAGGCGGACCGGATCGTGGGGGTAGGCGTTGAGGATCTCGACGCCGGACTCGGTGACCAGGGCCAGGTCCTCGATGCGGACGCCAGTGCGGCCGGGGAGGTAGATGCCCGGCTCGATGGAGAACGTCATGCCCGGCTCTACGACCTGCTCGTTGACGAGTGAGACGTCGCCCGGCTCGTGGTCTTGCAGACCGATCGAGTGTCCCAGGCGGTGCGTAAAGTACTGCCCATAGCCCGCATCCTCAATCACGTCGCGCGCGGCGCGGTCCAGGTCGCACATGCGCACATCCGGTGCAATGAGCGCCTCGGCGGCCTCGTTGGCGCGGCGCACGATGTCGTAGATGCGCGCCGTCTCCTCGTCCGGCTCGCCCCAAAAGAACGTGCGCGTCATGTCCGAGCAGTAGTTGCGGTGGCGTCCGCCGATGTCGAACAGCACCACGTCGCCGCGCTTGAGTACCGTATCGTCGGGCTCGTGGTGCGGGTCGCCGGCGTTGGCGCCAAAGCTTACGATGGGCGGAAAGCTAAAGCCCTCGCAGTCGTGCTTGCGGTACAGGCCGAGCATCTGGTCGGCAATTTCGCGCTCTGTCACGCCCTCGTGAACGAGCTTGATGGCCTCGGCCATCACGGCGTCGTTGGCGGCCGAGGACACGCGCATGAGCTCCTGCTCCGCGGCATCCTTGTGGGTGCGTGCGGCGGTGACGGCAAAGTCGCCCAGGAAAAACTCGTTCGCGGCGTGACGGTCCATAAGGGGCATCAAAAAGCCGGAGCGCATGACGGTGTCGATACCGAGCGGCTTGGTCGGATCGATCTCACTCGCGATGGCGTCGGTCACGACGTCGGTATCGGTGTGATAGGCGACGCGGGCATTGTCGTACTCGGGCAGCTGATGCAGCGCGTTGACCAAGATCACGGGCTCGCTACCGCGTGCGAGCAGCACACCGCAAAAACGCTCGAACATATCGGCATAAAAGCCGGTCAGGTAGTAGATCGACCACGGGTCATTCACAAGCAGCTGCGCGCCGGGGTGCTGAGCCTCGAGCGCATCGAGCACGCGCGCCACGCGCTGGTCATCGACATGTGCCATGAAACATCCTTTCGCTAGGGTGCCACCATGGTATCCCAAGCGCCTCCACATAAGTTGCGGTGAAATAGTTCCTGTTTGCCGGGGCAATGGCATAAAACAGGAACTATTCCACCGCAACTGTAGGGGGGGTGAAGGCACGTCCCAAATGAGCTGCCTAGGCAGGGTCGATGTCCATGCTGGCGATGAGGTCGGTACCGGTGTCTAGGAGGTTGGGGAGGACTACGTCACCCATGCGGATGGGGACTTTGACCTCTAGGCCGCGGATGAGGTCCATCGCCTGGGCGTGGAGCGCCAGCGGGATGGTTTCGGCCGTGCGAACGGGTAGCAGCGCTTCGTCGCCGCCGGATACGGCCACGGTGGTGGTGAGCACGCGCATGGGGCAGGTGAGCTCCTGGTGTGCGAACGTATCGCCGCGCGGGCAGTTGTTGCCGGTCACGGAGCGCACCTCTACTACGGCGCCGTTTGCGTCGCGCTCCACCTCCACGGTCAGGAGGCATTCGGATGGGCAGGTGGTGCAGTTGAACTGCAATGTCTTGGTCACATTCGTGCTCATGGCCTTACGCCTCCACGACGGGATCGACGGACAGGACAATCTCGCTAACACCCAGGTCGACTGCGCGCTGAATCGACTTTTTCGGCAGCGGGAAGCTCTCCATGACGCTCGGTTTAAACGGTCGGACCTTGCCTGAAAACAGTTCTTCGTCGCCTGCCAGAATGCGCACGCGGGCGGCGTCGACCGGTCGGCGCACGCGGAAGTTAAGTTTGGTGAGTGCCACAGCCGTAATGCGTCCGGGCAGTGCGTAGCCTGCAATGCCGGCGGGGGAGACCGTGAGCTGACAGCCCGTGCTCGTCTTGACATCTGCGCTGCCACCCAGCGCGTACGCCGCCGCAGCCGCGCCGGCACGCTCGGACTCGGTCGTCACGTTGTCGGCCAGGTCGTGCACGTGCAGCACGTTGCCGCAGGCAAAGATACCTGGCACACCCGTCTGCAGGCTCTGGTCCACCACGGCGCCGCGCGTGCGCGGGTCAAGCTCAACGCCCGCACCCACCGAAAGCTCGTTCTCGGGAATCAGGCCAACCGAAAGCAGTAGCGTGTCGCACGGAACAACGCACTCGGTCCCCGGAATGGGCGCCAGGTGCTCGTCGACCCGACTCACTTCGACGGCCTCCACGCGGTCGTGCCCGATCACGCGCGTGACGGTGGTGGACAGGTGCAGCGGAATGTCAAAGTCGTCCAGGCAGTTTTTCACATTGCGGCGCAGGCCGTTGGCGTACGGCATGAGCTCGTACACGCCCTCGACCGAAATCCCCTCGAGCGTGCAGCGGCGCGCCATGATAAGTCCGATGTCGCCCGAGCCCAAAATGACGGCGCGCGAGCCAGGTTTGAGGTTCTCGATATTGATGTATCGCTGCGCCAGGCCGGCCGTAAGTACGCCGGCGGGGCGGCTGCCGGGGATCTTGATCTCGCTGCGCGTGCGCTCGCGGCATCCCATGGCAAGGACGACCGCGCGTCCGGTGAGCTGTAGCATGCCGGCGGGGCTCATGAGCGTGACGGTGTGGACCGCGGCGTCTTCCGGGGACTCGCCCGAATCAATCCCAAGCACCATGCTGTCCAAGAACAGCGCAATGTCGGTCGCACGCACCTGGTCGATAAAGCGCTGCGCATACTCGGGGCCGGTGAGCTCCTGCTTAAAGTGCGAAAGGCCAAAACCGGGGTGGATGCACTGGCGCAGGATGCCGCCCAGGTGCTGCTCACGTTCAACGATGGCCACGCGCGCGCCGGCCTTATGTGCGGCAAGCGCGGCAGCCATGCCGGCGGGGCCGCCTCCGATGACGACCACGTCGAAAGCCTGCGTGGGTACCGCCTCAACGGCGTCGCTATCAATCGCACTCGATTTGAGTTCTGCCATCCTAGCGCACCCCCTTCAAAGGTCCCTCAACGAGCCACGAGCCAGTGTCCTCCAGCAGCACCTCGCTGGGGCCACACCCCAGCTCGCGGGCTAGGATTGCCACCACGCGGCTCTGGCAAAAGCCGCTCTGGCATCGACCCATGCCGGCACGGCAGCGGCGCTTGACACCCTCGACCGAAACCGCACCCGGGCGGCGTCGAATCGCGGCCACAATCTCGGCCTCGGGCACCGTCTCGCAGCGGCAGACGATCTGCCCCCATGCGGGGTCGGACTCGATTAGCTCCTCCTTGCGCGCAAGCGGCGCACGGTCGAAGTCGTCCGGCGCGCGGCGAATCGGATCCCAATCGGCCCGTTCGCGCAAAGCAACGCCCGCCTCGCGCATCACGTGCTCCATGCGCTCGGCAATGGCCGGCGCGCTCGCCACGCCCGGCGATTGAATGCCCGCCGCCTGGAACAGGCCTGGCACCACGGCCGACTGCCCAATAAAGAAGTCGTTCGTCCCCTTAATGACCGGACGCCCGCCGGCAAACGCGCGCACTACGCGGCGCGTGTCCAGATCGGGAACCAGCTTGCGCGCGCCGGTCAGGAGCGCGTTGACATCGGTCGCGTATGTTTGTGTGTCGCCCGGCTCGCGCACGGCAGCGGTCGCGGTGATCACGGTGTTGCCGTGCACGGTGCCCGTGACGATAACGCCCTTGGACACCGGCGTGGGAACGGGGTAGAGCGGCATGAGCGCGCGCGGCTCCTTGTCCAGCACCACAATGTTTCCCTGGCGCCAAACCATCTGGAACTCCTCGGCGCCGGTCATATGCGAGATGTCCGCGGCGCCGTTGCCCGCGGCGTTGATCAAGTAGCGGCAGCGCACATCGCCGGCGGGCGTCACCAGCGTAAAGCGCGTGCGGCCCTTGCCGTCGGCAGCAGCGTCCTCGCTTTGCGAGCTAGCAACCTCAATCGCTTCCACCGGTGCGGAGCGCATAAACGTCACGCCGTTGGCAACGGCGTTCTCCAGCGCGGCGATAGCGACCTCAAAAGGGTCGACGTAACCGGTCGAAGGGCACCACAACGCGCACGTCGCCTTAGCACTCGCGCGCGGTTCCAGCTCGCGGATGTGGTCGGGGCCGATAATCGACAACTCGGGTACGCCGTTGGCCAGGCCATTCTGGCGCAGCTTCTCCAAGTGTGCGCGGTCTTCGTCGTTAAACCCCAGTACCATCGACCCGGTACGGCGGAACAAAAAGCCTAGCTCCTGGGCCCACGTGCCATATAGCTCGCAACCACGGGCGTTGACCTGCGCCTTGACCGTGCCCGGCGCCGGATCGTAGCCGGCGTGCACCAAGCCACCGTTGGCCTTCGAGGAGCCCAGCGCGATATCGTTGGCCGCCTCGACCACACAAATGGACATGTCAAAACGCGCAAGCTGCCGCGCGATGGCGCATCCCGTGATGCCTGCGCCTACAATCGCGATATCAAACGTTTCTGCCACGGTGCCTCCCAGACAAGTTGACAGGCTGTCAATAGGACTATCCTGCGGTCTGCACACCCCCAGTGCGGCGGCAATGCGGCGAACAGCCCCGCTGTATCCGCCAACGGCAGGCGAGGGGAGACTCAGGACCATCGGTGACCTTGTCTGCCGCTCCTGGTGTCAGAGGTTTGTCTCGTTCTGTAACAGTAAGCAGAAGAACTGGGTTCCAGATGTTACAGATCGAGACGTCTGCCAGGCGGACCCTCCGTTCGTCTTGATCTGTAACAGTAAGAGGAAATAATCGGTCCCTGTCTCTTATACACATCTCCGAGCCCACGAGACGCTACGCTATCTCGTA
>URWZ01000098.1 GCA_900551625.1 uncultured Collinsella sp. | reverse complement strand
CCCCGATATCTTCAACATCTTGCTGCAGGTGCTGGAGGAGGGCCGCCTGACCGATAGCCAGGGCAAGACGGTAGACTTCCGCAACACCGTGATCATCATGACGTCCAACGTGGGCGCCCGCGAGATTGCGCAGGATGCGAGCGTTGGCTTTGGCACCACCGGCGAGCAGGGTCTCACGTCGAGTGAGATCCGTGGTCGCGCGATGGGCGAGCTCAAGCGTCTGTTCCGCCCCGAGCTGCTCAACCGTATCGACGATATTGTGGTGTTCCAGAAGCTCTCGGGCGAGAATCTCACCAAGATCGCGCACCTGCTGGTGGACGACCTGCGTCAGCGTTTGATTGCCAACGGCATGAACATCAAGCTCACCGATGCGGCCTATGACAAGATCGTGGCCGAGGGCACCGACCTCACCAACGGTGCGCGTCCGCTGCGCCGTGCCATCCAAAAGCTCATCGAGGACCCGCTGTCCGAGGAGCTTCTGGCCGGCGAGTGGGGCGAGGGCGATACCGTCCTGTGCGACGTGGCCGATGGCAAGTTTGTCTTTAGCCACGGCACGGGCGAGATCCCGGCACCGCGTCCGGCGGGCACGCTCGGTGGCGATACCGCCCCGGCGGCACCGCACACCGGCAACGCCGCGCCCGTGAGCGGCGGCGTGACCTCGGGCCCCGGCGGCATGATGCAAGCCGGTTCCGGCGCGCTGTAGGGTGTGGCGACAATTTGATCTGTGCAATCGAGGCGTTCCGGCAAGGGCGCCTCGATTTGTAGAGCTGTGAAGTTGTGACCGTTACGCTATGCGGTCCACCGTTAGCCGATGATGCGGGGGCGCTCGGCGTTTTCGACTGGTTTATGCACGCAAAGTCTGGGAATATACAAGGCGCATGTCTTACTGTCTAACCAGTTGCGCCAAGGAGGCACCATGGACTACAAGATTACCGGCTACGAGCCCGCCCAGCTGTTCCATTTCTTTGAGGAGGTCAGCGCGATCCCCCGTGGTTCTGGCAACGAGAAGGGCATCAGCGATTTCCTGGTCGCGTTTGCCAAGGAGCGCGGTCTCGATGTGTATCAGGACGAGGTCTACAACGTCATCATTCGCAAGCCCGCATCTGCCGGCGCCGAGAATGCCCCGACCGTGATGCTGCAGGGTCACATCGACATGGTGTGCGACAAGCTGGGTTCCGTCGAGCACGACTTTACGACCGACGGTATCGACCTGGTCGTCAAGGACGGCGTCCTCACCGCTAACGGCACCACTCTGGGCGCCGACAACGGTATCGCCGTCGCGCTTATGCTTACCGTGCTCAACGACGATTCGATTGCCCATCCGGCCCTCGAGTGCGTATTCACCACCGACGAGGAGACTGGCCTGGTCGGTGCCGAGACGCTCGACAAGTCCCAGATCAGCGCCCGCACCATGATCAACCTCGACTCCGAGGAGGAGGGCGTTGCCACCGTCAGCTGCGCCGGCGGCGTCGTCGTTACCTACACCTGCCCCATCGTGCGCGAGCACAAGACCGGTAGCACCCTCACACTCGACATCTCCGGCCTGCTGGGCGGTCACTCCGGCAGCGATATCAACCTGGAGCGCGGCAACGGCAACCTCATCATGGCCCGCATCATCGACCGCCTGATGGTCGCTGGCGAGCCCGCCATCGTCAGCTTTAACGGCGGCACTAAGGACAACGCCATCAACCGTGAGTGCAAGGCTGTTCTGGTCTACGCCGACCACGCTGCCGCCGAGGCCGCGGCCCAGATCGCAAAGGGCATCATCGCCGACGTTGCTGCCGAGCTCGAGGTCTTCGACCCCGGCTTTACCTGCACCGTTGAGATTGCCGACAACGCCGAGGTCGAGGCCATGGACCAGAAGTCCGCGCTTGCCCTCATCCGCGCCCTGCGTCTTGCCCCTAACGGCGTGATTCGCCGCAACGTCGCCACCGACGGTTCTGTCGAGGTTTCCTCCAACATCGGTGTGGTTGCCACTTCTGACGACGAGGTCAAGATCATGCTGTCCCCGCGCTCCTCGATCACCTCGCTGCAGAACGAGTTCAAGGACCGTCTGCAGACGCTGGCCGATGTCCTGGGCTTCGACGCCAAGTTTGAGTTCGAGTATCCCGGCTGGAGCTATGCCGAGCATTCGCCGGTCCGTGACGTCTTTGTCGAGAGCTATCGCGAGCTCTTTGGCTCCGAGCTGCGCATCGAGTCCATCCACGCCGGCCTTGAGTGCGGCCTGTTCGCCGAGGCCCTGCACGGCCTGGACGCCATCGCCGTGGGCCCGACGCTCTCCGATGTCCACACCCCGGACGAGAGCATGGAGCTCGCTTCTGCCGAGCGCTTCTACGAGTTGCTCATCGACGTCCTCAAGCGCCTCGCTGCGTAAAGGTTGCGCTAGCAGCAGTCCGAGCCACGTGCTAGCGGATTGCAAATGACATTATGAGAGGGGGCATCTGAGCTTTTGCGACGGGTGCCCCCTCTCTTCTTTTAAGAAATGGGAAATTGATTGGCGTCTAGCCCATATCCGCCTTGATGAGGTCGATGGTGCGCTGGCAGTTTTCGCGGACGGGGCCGAGCATATGCTCGCGCAGGTCCGCCATGCCGGGCAGGTCGGCATATTCGTCCATGACCTCTTCCATGCAAATGGGTACCTCGTAGGCGAGGTCCATCATGGCCGCAAAGCAAAACTTCTCGGATAGCCCGGCATCGGTAAGCGCCGCCTCCAGCGCGGGGTCGCCCATACCGTGGTATCGGCGGATAGCGCCTGGACCGATGCGTCCCACACGGTTTTCGCCGCCAACGCTCATGGCAAGGCGCGCTCGGCGGCGCATGCGCTCATATGCCAAACCCGATGCGACATCGTACATTCGAGCCATCATGGCTGCGCCGTCGTTTCCAAGGAGCAGGGAATAGTTTTTCGCATGCGCATCCGGTGCGCCGATAATGGCGTTGAAGAACAGTATTTGCGTAAACAGATACAGGTTAAGTTGATGGTGGCTCGTATTTATGAGGAGCTCTTGAATGTCGCGGGTGGTCGGGCCGCCGTCTGCCGTGTACTTTTGGGCGGGCATCACCCCAAGTGCCTGGCAGAGGTCTTCTTGATGTAGACGCCTGATCGTTCCGTCTTCGACTTTCATGCGGTCATAGCGCTCAACAATGAGGGCAGGTTCGTCCTCAAACATACGATATTCGACGTTTGCCGTTGCGATACCGGCGCGCTGGGCGCTTTTCATGCAGACAAACTCATTGAGAGCCTCGAGTTTAAATCCGATAACGCCATTTTTGAAAATATGCGTCGTGGGCGAGGAGCCCATGCATTCGCACCAGCGGCCGTTTATGAACGCGAGCGCGAACTTGCCCTGGTTGCCTCCAAGTGACCAACTTTCATCTAGACCCATCCACGATGCATCGCGGTCATCTCTGATCGACTTGAGACGCAGCGCAATCTCGTGATCGCCTATAGGGCGGTATTCGCTGGTGCGATGCAGGACGGCGTTGACGTCTTCTTCGGCACAAAACTGCACTCCACCCGGACAGTCAAGTCCGATATGGCTGAGTAGCGCAACGGCATTGTTGGGTCTAACGTCGAATTCGGCAGCAATCGCTTTTCGCTGATCCTCGCTGTCGGGTAGAAGGCCAAACAGGTACGGATTCATGACCTGTTGTCCGTATGTGCGATTCGATACGGGTATGTTGGTCGATAGGGCTGGCCCGTCATAGTCATGATCGTAGGTAAAGCTGATAAGACCGTTCTCATCTTGCGTGAGCGTTCCCGCAGGTACGCCGCAAATAATGGTCCGAAGTGATGTTCTGGCCATTGGCTATTTCCCGTCAGGCTTTGGTTGGACAGATGCGTTTGCGGCAATCGAGACTCCGAGATTGGACATGGCGAAATCTGCGAAGGCTTTGTCGTAGAGTTCAGACGTAAAGGGGGCGTCTGCAAGAACCGGAATGGCGGCGCAGCAACGGTAGCTATGAGAGGGACGTTGAGCGCGATGGCGTCTGGGGGTACTGTGAGGTTGCAAATCGGCACGCGGAACGTTGGCTGATTGCTCATTTTTCGTTTCGCCTATATCCCCTTGAGCGGCGAGCGCCAGTCCGAGAGCATTGAAGATTGCCAATAGCTTGTCGAGTCGAATGCCGGTGGCATCTCCTAGCTCGAGCGATGCGAGCAGGCGCTCCGAAACACCGGCTTTTTTAGCGAGCGCCGCACGGGTGATTCCCTGTGCCTCGCGTGCCTGGCGCACGTAGATGCCAGCTTGGCGCGGTGTGGTGATGGGAAGGGTATCCACGGCGATCTCCTAACGTGCAGACTTTTGCATATTAGTATGACATGCAAAAGTCTGCACGAATAGGCATTATGCAAAACTCTGCATGAGACTCCTACATTGACGTTGGCTTATGAGAGGCGTTTTTTATATCGTGAGGATCCCCAGATGCTCAAGTAAGATCTTAAGCCCGATGAGGACGAGTACGACGCCACCCACGATGGTGGCGGGTTTTTCGTAACGCGCGCCAAAGGTATGGCCGATCGCTACGCCGGCGACGGAGAAGATAAACGTTGTGACGCCGATAAGCGATACAGCGGGAACGATGTCAACCGAGAGCGCCGCAAACGAGATACCTACGGCTAGGGCGTCAATCGAGGTGGCAATGGCAAGAATCAGATATTCTGCCAGGTCAATTTTTTCAGCATCCTTGCCGTCGCCCTCATCCTCGTCTTCGGTAAAGGCTTCCCACAGCATTTTGCCGCCGATAAAGGCCAATAGGATAAAGGCGATCCAATGGTCGATGGGTCCGATGATGTCCATGAATTGACTGCCGAGCGCCCATCCGATTACGGGCATGCCGGCCTGAAAGCCGCCAAAGAACAGACCGAGCACCACGGCGACTTTAAGGTTGATCTTCTTCATGCCGAGACCCTTGCAGATGGAAACAGCAAAGGCGTCCATCGAAAGGCCAACGGCGAGCAACACGAGCTCTGCGAGTCCCATAGTCTGGCTCCCTCTCTGCGGGCGAGCCCGATTACGCGACTACTCCCTCATTTATATGAGACCCGATGCTACCACATGAGCAGTCAAAGGAGCCCCGTCCCAAATGAGCTACCTAAGCGGTGTTCGCTCATTCTGTAAGCATCGGATTTCGTGGCTGCTGCGGGGACAAACCGTGAGAAACTATTTAGCGTTTATGGAGCGTATACGATGGGAGCGATGCCTTGGATAAGAACGAGCTGCAAAAGCGTATGGAACAGGCCATCCGCCTGACGGCACCTGGTCAGCCGATCCGCACCGCCCTCGACATGATCATCGCCGGTCACCTGGGCGCCCTTATCTGCGTCGGCGACACCGAAAACGTGCTCGCTGCCGGTAACGACGGCTTCCCGCTCAACATTTCGTTCACCTCGAACCGTCTGTTCGAGCTTTCCAAGATGGACGGCGCCATCGTAATCGACGGTGACCTCACCCAGATCCTGCGCGCCAACTTCCACCTCAATCCCGATCCCTCGCTCGCCACGAGCGAGACGGGCATGCGTCACCGTACTGCCGCTCGCATGTCGGTGCTCACCGACGCCATCGTGATCTCGGTTTCGGCCCGTCGTGCCGTCGTCAACGTGTACGTCCACGGCAAGAGCTACGAGATCCAGCCCGTCACCACCATCATGAGCTCGGTCAACCAGCTCGTCGCCACGCTCCAAACCACCCGTCAGTCGCTTGATCGCTCCCTGCTGCGCCTGACGGCCCTTGAGCTCGACGACTACGTTACGCTCGCCGACATTACCGGTATTTTCTCGAGCTTCGAGATCATGCAGCAGGCAAAGACCGAGCTTAAGGATTGCATCGTCAAGCTGGGCAACCAGGGCAAGCTCGTGCAGATGCAGCTCGAGCAGCTTGCCGGCTCCAGTATGGATACCGAATACGACCTGATGATCCGCGACTACGCGAGCGACTCCTCCGAGGCCAATGCCGAGAAGATCCGCGCAGAGCTTAGCCGCATGACGCCTAAGGACCTGTCCGACCCACAGCATGTGGCGGCGGTTTTGGGCTACGACGACCTGGACGAGGACTCCGTCATGACGCCGCTGGGCCTGCGCACGCTTTCGCGCGTGTCCGTCGTGCGCGACGGCGTAGCCGAGAAGATTGTCGACGAGTACGGCTCGCTGCAGGAACTCATGGACGACATCAGCGAGGATCCGGAGCGCCTGGGCGACTTTGGCGTTAACAACCCTGCCATTCTTGCGGACTCCCTGTACCGCATGAAGGGCACCAAACAGGGGAACGCATAATGGCGCCCGTATGCGCCGTGGTCGTTGCCGGTGGCAGCGGCCAGCGCTTTGGCAACCCCGGTGGCAAGCAGCTCGTCAATGTAGCGGGTCGTCCGCTTATGAGCTGGTCCATCCGCTGTCTCTTATACACATCTGACGCTGCCGACGATAT
>URWZ01000097.1 GCA_900551625.1 uncultured Collinsella sp. | reverse complement strand
GATCGCGAGTTCCGCACGAGCCGGAGAGCACTTAATGTGCTCTCCGTGCGAGCAGGACTGCCCGAGCAGGCAACCTTATGCCTCTCGGACTGTCCCGGACCAAACCGCCGTTACGACAGTGCAATACCGCCAAGCCAGCCCCAGCGCACGCCAGAGCCAGTACCATAAAAGCTAATGAACGAATCGAGCGACTTCGATGTAATGGCACCCTCGTTGCTCATAACGATGCCGCCGCCAACGTAGATACCCACATGACCGTAGATAAGGCCCGGAGCACCCGTGCCGCTGTGCGAGGAATCGGCCACGATCATGCCCACCTGCAGCGCCGAGCGGTCGGAGCTATAGCACCAGGCGTTAAACATGTCGCACGCATTGCCTCCAAAGTAGCCAACGCCGGCGTTACGGAAGACATTGGTGACCCACGCCGCGCACCAGTTCTGACCCGGCGAAGGCGTGGAGTAGCACGCGTTGACGACAGCCTGCTGCTTGCCCGAGCCGGCATTCTGCTGCGGAGTTCCGGGCGCGTACGATCCACCACCCGAGCTCGAACCACCCGAGTAGGAATTGTTCTTGTTCGCGGCAGCCGCGGCAGCGGCAGCCTTCCTAGCGGCCTCCTCAGCCTGGGCGGCAGCGAGGATCTCGGAATCGCGCTGAGCCATGAGCTCCTTGACGTCGTCGGAAAGACCGTTCAGCACGGTCTGGACTTCTTGCTGCTTGGCCTGCATGTCCTGCATCTGGGCAGTCTGCTGGTCCTTGAGCTTCTCTAAGTCGGCCTTCTGCGACTCGAGCTCGGTCTTTTGCGCATCGAGCTCTTCCTGGATGGTCTGAATGTCCTCGATGGCGTCGCGGTCGCTCTTGTTGATCTTCTCAACGTAATGCGCGTTGGCGACGAGTTCCTCAAACGAGCCAGAGGCCAGCAGCAGCGACAGGATGTTCGTGCCGCCGGACTTGTAGCTGGCGGCCACGCGATCGGAAAGGTCGTTGCGCTTCTTCTTGAGGTCGGCCTTCTTTTCATCGATCTGGGCCTGCGTGTCGTCAATCTTGCCCTGGACATTCTCGATGTCGTTGAGGGTCTGGGCATTCTTGTTGGCCAGCGCCGCATACTCATTTGCGATGCTGTCGAGCTGGGCCTGAACCTCGTCGAGCTGGGCCTGGGCGGCATTCAGTTTATCGGTGGTTTCTTTGGAAGCCTCCGCCGCATGGGCGCGAGCGGGCAGGCCAAAAAGAACTGCCGCAGAAGCGGCGCCGAACAGGGCCTTGAGGGCAGTGCGGCGCGAGAGCTCCTGGGAAAGGATGGAATCGCTGTTTGGTGACATATGTACTCCGTTACATGCTTATTTATATGTCGCTCAACTCATACATATTAGCGTACATATGGCGCGTCCCAACGATTTCCACGAACGGCAGGAAACTGCAAGGTCGGCGGCTCGTAAGCAAATGCCAGAGATCAGGTTATGCGTACGAAAGCTCTTTTATGAGTACGTTAACATAATCCTCTGCTTTTCCTACGGCGCACGATTTGGGCGTCCCTGCCTGCGCTATACTCCCCTCTAGAAGTGTTCCTGATTCGATAGGAGACTACATGTCCAAAGCACTCGACCCCAAAGACACCTGCGTCCTCGTTACCGGTGGCGCCGGCTTTATCGGCTCGCACACCGTCGTTCAGCTGCTCGAGGGTGGCTACCAGGTCGTCATCGTCGATGATCTCTCCAACTCCAGCGCCGTCGCCGTCGACCGCGTCAAGACCATCGTGGGCGACGAGGCCGCCAAGAACCTCACCTTCTACGAGGCCAACGTGCTCGACCGCGATGCGATGAACAAGATCTTCGATACCCATCAGATCGACCGCGTCATCCACTTTGCCGGCTTTAAGGCCGTCGGCGAGTCGGTGAGCAAGCCCGTCGAGTACTATCACAACAACATCGAGAACACCCTAGTGCTCATCGACGTCATGCGCAACCATGGCTGCAAGTCCATCATCTTCTCGAGCTCCTCGACCGTCTACGGCGACCCGGACAACCCGCCCGTCACCGAGGAGGATCCTAAGAAGCCCGCGACCAACCCCTATGGTTGGACCAAGTGGATGATCGAGCAGATCCTTATGGACGTCCACACCGCCGACCCCGAGTGGGACGTCGTGCTGCTCCGTTACTTCAACCCCATCGGCGCCCATCCGTCGGGTCTGATCGGCGAGGACCCCAAGGGCATCCCCAACAACCTGGTACCCTACGTCGCGCAGGTCGCCGTAGGCAAACTCGAGGCTGTACAGGTCTTTGGCAACGACTATCCCACGCCCGACGGTACCGGTGTTCGCGACTACATCCACGTGTGCGACCTGGCATCTGGTCACGTGGCCGCCCTCAACTGGATGAACGGCAAGACCGGCGTCGAGATCTTTAACCTGGGCACCGGCACCGGCACCTCGGTACTCGAGGTCGTCGCCGCCTTCTCCAAGGCTTGTGGCAAGGAGCTGCCCTACGTGATCCGCGAGCGCCGCGCCGGCGACATCGCTGCCAACTGGTGCGATGCCTCCAAGGCCGAGCGCATGATGGGCTGGAAGGCCCAGTACGACATCGCGGACATGTGCCGCGATAGCTGGAACTGGCAGAGCCACAACCCCAACGGCTTCGCCGACGCCGAGTAGTAAAAACCTACATACCGCTCTTGCCCCGATCTCACGTTGTGAGGTCGGGGCTTTTTCATGGCATGTAACCATTCGCCGAAAATCGACCAACTTTTTTATCTTGCCTATACATGTTTAAACAACATGTTTTACAATAGGCGTATCAAATCAGAACATCGGAGGCGGACTGCACACCCATCGGCAGGCCGACCCCACAACAAGAAGGTTGGTGAGCGCATTCATGGCGCGTGCAAGCGGCGTCCTCATGCCCGTCTCATCTCTGCCCGGACCATACGGAATCGGCGGCTTTGGCTGGAATGCCTACGACTTCGTCGATTTTCTCGCCTCGTGCAAACAACATTACTGGCAGATTCTGCCCCTTACGACGACCAGCTATGGCGATTCGCCCTATCAGTCGTTCTCGGCCCGCGCAGGCAACCCCAACTTTATCGACTTTGCCGAGCTTATCGAGGCAGGGTATCTGGAGCAGCACGATATCGATGGCGTGTATCTGGGATCCGACCCCAGCAATGTCGACTACGGTGCTATCTTTGGCGGCCGCCGTCAGATTCTCGACCGCGCCGCTGAGCGCTTTGCTGCCGACAAGCCGGCCGATTTCGATGACTTTATCCAGGCCAACGAGGACTGGCTCATCCCCTACTGTGAGTTCATGACCGTCAAAGAGGAGTTCGGTCTCAAGGCGTTTTGGGAGTGGCCCGCGGAGCTCCGCACCCGCGGCGAGGCTTCCGCCAAGGTCTGCGCCGACCATCCGGCGCGTATGCTCTACTACCAGATGACGCAGTACTTCTTCGATCGCCAGTGGAGCCGCCTCAAGGCCTATGCCAACGAGCGCGACATTCTCATCATCGGCGACCTGCCCATCTATGTCTCGCGTGACTCCGTCGAGATGTGGGCGACGCCTGAGCTCTTTAAGATCGACGCCGCCGGCAATCCCGTGAGCGTAGCCGGCACGCCGCCCGACCAGTTCTCGGCCACCGGCCAGTACTGGGGCAACCCCATCTACGACTGGGACGCCATGGAGTCCGACGGCTTCTCCTGGTGGGAGGGCCGCATTCGCGCCGCCCTCGACATGTACGACGTCATCCGCCTGGATCACTTCCGCGGCTTCGAGGCCTATTGGGAGGTGCCGTTCTCCTCACCCGATTCGTCCTACGGTTCGTGGACGCAGGGTCCCGGCCTCAAGTTCTTCAAGACGCTCGAGGAAAAGCTCGGCACGCTGCCCATCATCGCCGAGGACCTGGGCTTCCTCACCCCCGGCGTCATCGACATGCGCGACAACTCGGGCTTCCCCGGCATGAAGATCCTGCAGTTTGCCTTTGAGGGCACCAACTCGTACTACCTGCCGCATAACTACATCGCCAACACCGTCGCCTATGTGGGCACCCACGACAACGAGACGGCGCGCGGTTGGTTTGAGGGAACGGCCACCCCGCGTCAGCGCGAGCAGGCAGCCCTGTACACCCATCAGCAGGCCGGCGAACCCATGGCAGATGCACTCAACCGCACCATCGCCGCCAGCGTGAGCGACACGTGCATCTACACCATGCAGGACCTGCTCAACTTGGGCAACGAGGCGCGCATCAACACCCCTGCCACGCTGGGCGGCAACTGGACCTGGCGCATGCTCGACGGCGCCATCACCCGCGAGCTCGAGCACAAACTCACCGACTGGACCGAGACCTACTTCCGCATCCCGTCGGAAGCCGAAATCGAGCTTCCTCAATAGGAGCTACCGCGCCCGACCCCTCCCCACCGTGCGGACGCGCTTGCTTTTCCCGCGCGAGGCCACCCCAATCCCCTCGCGCGGGCTTCTTATGAATTGCAGACATGAAACAACCCATCACAGGAGAAAACATGCCCCAAATTAACCTCATGGAACTCGCCGAGCAGTCTTTTGGCACCTCGCTCGAGCAGCTCGACGACCGTCGCATTTACAAGCTGCTGGTCAAACTCGTGCAGGAGCGCTCCGCCGCCTGCCCGCTCAACAACGGCAAGAAAAAGCTCTATTACATTTCCGCCGAATTTTTGATCGGCAAGCTGCTCATCAACAACATGATCGACCTTGGCATCTACGACGAGGTTAAGGACCAGCTCACCGCCGCAGGCCACGACCTCAACAAGATCGAGGAGTTCGAGGTCGAGCCGTCGCTCGGCAACGGCGGCCTGGGCCGCCTGGCCGCGTGCTTCCTGGATTCCATTGCCACGCTGGGCCTTACCGGTGACGGTGTGGGCCTCAATTACCATTACGGCCTGTTCCGTCAGCGCTTTGCCGACAACCAGCAAAAGGCCGTCCCCGACGAGTGGCTTAGCGAGCAGGACATCCTGATCGATGACGACCGCTCCTACACCGTCGAGTTTGGCGATTTTGCCGTCACCTCCAAGCTCGTCAACATCGATGTGCCCGGTTACGGTCAGCCCACCAAGAACCGCCTGCGTCTGTTCGACCTGGCGAGTGTCGACGACGGCCTGGTCCCCGGCAGCTCCATCGACTTCGACAAGACGAAGATCGCCAAGAACCTCACCTTGTTCCTCTATCCGGATGATTCCGATGAGCAGGGCCGCCTGCTTCGCATCTACCAGGAGTACTTCATGGTGAGCAACGCCGCCCAGCTCCTGATCGACGAGGCCGTCGAGCGCGGCAGCAACCTGCACGATCTGGCCGACTACGCCGTGGTCCAGATCAACGACACGCACCCCACCATGGTCATTCCCGAGCTCATCCGCCTGCTCACCACCGAGCACGACATCGAGTTTGACGAGGCCGTTACCATCGTGCGCTCCATGGTCGCCTACACCAACCACACGATCCTTGCCGAGGCGCTCGAGAAGTGGCCGCTCGCCAGCCTGCAGAAGGTCTCGCCCGCCATCGCCGACATCATCGTCAAGCTCGACGAGGTTGCCAAGGCCGAGCACGACGACCCGCGTGTCGCCATCATCGACGAGTACGACACCGTCCACATGGCCCACATGGACATCCACTTTGGCTTCTCCATCAACGGCGTCGCCGCACTCCACACCAAGATCCTGGAGGACACCGAGCTTCATCCGTTCTACGAGATCTACCCCGAGAAGTTCTCCAACAAGACCAACGGCATCACCCAGCGTCGCTGGCTGGCTCTGTGCAATCCGGAACTGTCCGGTCTGCTGACCGAACTGCTGGGTTCTGATGACTGGAAGATTCATCTGGACGACCTGAAGCAGCTGGAACGTTACGCCGACGATACCGCTGTACTGGAGCGTTTTCTGGCAATCAAGCAGACCAAGAAGGAACAGCTTGCTGCATATATCGCAGAAAAAGAGGGCGTAAAGATCGACCCGCAGTCGATTTTCGACATTCAGATCAAGCGGCTGCATGAATATAAGCGTCAGCTGCTGAATGCGTTCTCCATTCTGTATCTGTACTTCGGACTGAAAGACGGCAGCATTGCGGACATTACACCGGTGACATTCCTGTTCGGTGCAAAGTCTGCTCCGGGCTATCGCCGTGCCAAGGCAATCATCAAGTTTATCCACGAAGTGGCAAAGCTGGTGGAAGCAGATCCGCTGGTTTCGCAGAAGATCAAGGTGGTATTCGTTTCCAACTACAACGTTTCCTATGCGGAAAAGCTGGTAGCTGCGGCAGACGTTTCCGAGCAGATCTCTACTGCCGGCACAGAGGCTTCCGGCACCGGCAACATGAAGCTGATGCTCAACGGTGCAGTGACACTGGGTACCTATGACGGTGCCAACATCTGTCTCTTATACACATCTCCGAGCCCACGAGACGCTACGCTATCTCGT